>NZ_BAAALF010000035.1:43999-56031 GCF_039528135.1 Kitasatospora nipponensis
GTGGGGGGCCCGGCCCCCCCCGCCCTGGTGGCGGCCGCCCGCCCGGGGCGTCCGGCCGATCCGCTGACCGATCCGCCGGTCGACCGGGGCAAGGACGGGACGGTGCTGCTCGACCGGAGCGAACAGCTCGCCGCGGTGGAGCTCGCGGCCGCGCAGGCCCGGGCCGGTCGGGGCGCGGTGGTGCTGGTGCGGGCCGGTGCGGGGCTGGGCAAGACCTCGCTGCTGAACGCTTGGGGCTCGGCCGAACAGGCCGGTGGGATGCGGGTGGTGCGGGCCGACGGCGGCGAGCTGGAGCAGGACTTCGCGTTCTCGGTGCTGCGGCAGCTGATCGAACCGCTGCTGGCCCGGGCCGATCCCGCCGGGCGGGAGCGCCTGCTGTCGGGACCGGCGCAGTTGGCCTCGTACGCCTTGCAGGTGGTCGGTGCCGACGGGGGGCCGAGCCTCTCGCCGGAGGCGTCGCTGGGTGTCCTGCACAGCCTGTACTGGCTGGTGGTGCACCTCGCCGACGACGGACCGCTCGCGCTGGTGGTCGACGACGCGCACTGGGCGGACGCGCCGTCGGTGCGGTGGCTGGAGTACCTGGCCCGGCGGGTACGCGGTCTACCAGTCCTGCTGGTGCTGGCCGCGCGCCCGGACAGTCGGACGCAGGTCGAGCCGCTGCTGGAGCGGATCGCCGGCCAGCCGCACTGTCGGCCCGTCGAGCTGCCGGCGCTCGCCGCCGACAGCGTGGCCTCGCTGGTGCGGACACGGCTGGGCACGGACGCCGATCCGCGGTTCGCCGCCGCCTGCGCCGGGGCGACCCGGGGCAATCCGCTGCTGCTGCGCGAGTTGCTGCGCACGCTGGCCGAGAACGGGGTCAGGCCGGCCGGCGATCAGGCGTTCGTGGTGGAGGAGTTCCGGGGACGGATCCTGGCGGGCACCGTGGTCAAGCGCCTGGCGGGCGAGCCGGAGCCGGTCCGCCTGCTGGTCCGTGCCCTGGTGGTGCTGGGGGACGGCGCCGGCTGGCAGGTCGTGGCCGAGCTGGCGGGGTTGGGCGAGGCGAGGGCCAGGGAGCTCGGCCGCCGGTTGCAGCGGATCGGCGTGCTGACGCCCGGTGAAGCGCCGCGGTTCGAGCACCCCCTGGTCCGCGCCGCGATCGCCGAATCCCTGCTCGGGCCGGTGGAGTTGGCCGACGGACATGCCCAGGCGGCCGAACTGCTCCGACGCGAGGGGGCGCCCGGGGCCGAGGTGGCGGCCCATCTGCTGCTGGCCGAACCCAGCGGTGAGACATGGCGGGTGGACGTCCTGCGGCAGGCGGCGCGGGCGACCCGCGGCCGAGGGGCGCCGGAGGTCACCGTGACCTATCTGCGCCGCGCCCTGCGCGAACCGATGTCGGTCAAGGAACGCGGCCCGCTGCTGCTGGAGTTGGGCGCGGACGAGATGCAGGTCGACGTCGGCGCGGCCCGGCACCGCCTGGCGCAGGCCTCGCAGGCGCTGACCGACCCGTACTCCCGGGCCCAGGCGGCCCACCTGCTCGCCGACGCACTGTTCCTCGAGCAGCAGCACGAGGACGCCGTCGACGTGCTCGCCCGCGCGGTGGAGGACCTGCGGGAGACGGACGACGGCAGCGGGCTCGCCCGCGAGGTGTCCTGGTACCTCCAGGCCCAGATGCTGCTGATCGGCTACGACCAGCTGTCCACCCTGCCCGCCGCCCGGCTGCGGGCTGGGCGGCTGCGGGAGCACCAACTGGCCGGCGACACCCCCGGGCAGTGCGCGGTGCTCGCCGCGCTGTCCGTGGCGGCCCTCAGCGGCGACGGCAGCGCCCGCGTCGCCGACGACCTCATCGACCGGGCGCTGCGCGGCGGGCTGGCGGGCACCGACCAGAGGCAGATCCTGCTGAGCCTGGCCGGACTGTCCTTCGTGGCCACCGACCGGCTCGACGACGCGGCGGCGCAGTTCGACCGGATCGCCGAGGTGGCCGGGCGCTGGGGCTCCTTCCTCATGGTGTCGGCGGCGCTGACCTGGCAGGTGTCGATCAGCCGCCACCGGGGGCGACAGCTCGCGCTCACCCCGGACTTCGGGCACCCGGCGATGACCGAGGAGGGCATGGAACTGCGGGTCCGGACCGCGATGATGACCCAGGTGGGCGAGTCGCTGATGGAGCGCGGCGACCTGGCCGGTGCGGCGCGGGCACTGGCCCCGGACGCCGACAGCGACCGGGTGGGCTGGGCGTGGCAGGGCCCGATGGTCCTCGTCCGCGGCCGGCTGCACGCCGCGCGGGGCCATCCGGCCGCCGCGCTCGCGATCCTGCTGGAGTACGGCGCGCAGGAGCGGTGGGCCCGGGTCACCAACCTCGCCCTGGCGCCCTGGCGCTCGCAGGCGGCCCTCGCCCACCATGCGCTGGGGCAGCGGGAGGAGGCACTGCGACTCGCCGCCGAGGAGTTGGAACTGGCGCACCGCTGGGGCACCGCGCGGTCGATCGGGGTGGCGTCGCGCTGCCTGGGCGTCGTGACGGGCGGGGCCGAAGGAGCCGCCCTGCTGCGCGAAGCCGTCGCCGTGCTGGAGCGGTCCCCGGCCCGACTCGAGCTGACCCGGGCCCGGTACGAGCTCGGGATCGCCCTGGCGCGCACCGGCGAGGCCGATCGGGCCCGGCAGAGCCTCGCCCGGGCACTGGAGCTCGCGCAGGCGTGCGGCAGCGTCCTGCTGGCCGGCCGGGCGCGTCGGGCGCTGACCGAGCTGGGCGTGCGCACCCGCCCGGTGCCACTGCCCGCCCCCAGCCTGTCGATGACCGGGCACCGGGTGCTGGAACTGGTCGGCGCCGGCCACAGCGACCGGCAGATCGCCCAGGCCCTGCTGCTCACACCGCAGGACGTGACCGTACTGATCGGCCGGGCGGCCCGCGCCCTGGGCGCCACCGGTCGGGCCGACCTGGCCGGCCGCGGGCAGGGCATCGCACCCGCGAGCTGAACTGCCCCGGTCTGGTGAAGACGCCGGCGTGCCGATCCGGTCCCCGGGCGAGGGGAGGTGAGGGCACCGCGCCCCCGCCGTGACGGCTGTTGCGGTGTTCGGGCCGGGGCGGCGTGTGCCGCGGCGCCGGCCGCGGGCCCTCCCGCGCTCCCCGGGCGGGCGCGGGCGCGGCGATCAGAGGTTCTGAAGAACGCCCCAGGGGATTCCCGCCTCGATCTCACATGACGGCTCGTCAGCTCGACTGGCGGGCCATCTCTGCTTGTCCGGTCACGGCCGCCGGGCCGGGTGTTCCCGCCTGTCGGCCTGGCGAGGGCCCGACTGTGGCGTCGGGCGCACCGACTCCCACGGTCCGGGGTCGGCGGCGAGCGAGGCGGAGGTAGCGGCGGCGGCCGGTCATGACGAGTCGGGCGGAGAAGCCTCGGACCCTCCCGCTCGTGAAAGCGCGAGGCTAAGCTCCACTTCCGGCTGCCGGAGGCGGTCTCGGGGATGTGCCTGGACAATCCTGGACAATGTGGGACGGGTGCCCCGGATCATGGGGGGGAAATGAGCACGGAAGACCTGGCGAGGACCACTGACGCAGTGCCTGGTGCTGCAGCCCGAACAGCGGTCAGCGCCTTCGCCATCGCGGCGTCAGCACCGCCCTCCAGCACGCCCAGGCATACGGAGAGTCAGGCGGCACCGTGTTCAGCACCAGCAGCGTCCAGCTCAACTGCGGCCGGGGCGACCTGCTGGTGTCCGTGGTCGGCACCAATACCGGGACCGCCCCGCAGTTCACCCCCGAATGGCAGTCCCTGCCGGTCCTGAAACTCTCCTCCTACCAGCTGTCCACCGCCTACCGGACCATCCCGGCGGCCCAGTCCTGTGCCGCCACCGGGCTCACCACCGCCCAGTGGGGTGCTGTCGCAGTCACCTTCCGGTGAGGGGGTGCGCATGCGCATGCAGGCCCGATCACCACGGCGCATGGCCGGCGCATCGACGCGCTGCACCGAGTGAAGTCACGAAAACCGCGAAAGGCCGTTCCCGCAGCACTGGCGGGAACGGCCTACGGCCGCACGAACACCGGCCGGAACTACGGAGCCTGCTCCCACGACCCCCACACCCCGGTGACCCTGATTCCTTCCGTCCCTGCTGAGCAGCGGGCGGGAATTCCTCGGTCACGAGCCGCGGATCAGGCTCTCTCTACGTCTTTTTCCCCATAGGCACCTCGCGAAGGTCGCTGTGCCGGTCAACTGTCCCGGCAGATTCCAGACTACTCCGGGTCCCCGATGTTCCGGGCCGTCGCGGATGGGGGCGCACTCCTCGCCACCCGGCCCCCTCAGCGGGCCGACCCCGTGCGCAGGAGCGCCAGGTAGCGGGCGGGGTCGGACCCGTGGGCCCGGTCCTGGGCGCCGGCGCGGACGTGGGTCAGGTCGCCGTCGGGGGCGATGCGCAGCATGGTGGTGGCGGCGTGCGGGGTGTCGCGGCGGCGCAGGGCGTCGGCGTCGGTGACCGGTACGTCGGGCCCGAACATCGCCGTGGCCTGCGGGGCGGTGGCGGCGGGTGGCCGTCCGGTGCGGTTGGCGCTGCTGACGTACAGGCGCGGGAAGCGGCCGAGCAGCGGGGCCAGCGGCTGCCAGCGGGCACCGAAGAGCAGCAGGTGGCCGTCGCGCAGCGCGGGGGTCGCCCAGGCCGGTGGCGTGGTGTCGGCGCGGACGGGGACCAGCAGGGTGACCAGGTGGTCGCGCAGCAGGGCGAGCGCGTCGCGCCGGGCCGTCGGCGACAGGTCGAGGTCCGTCGCGAGGTCGGTCCAGGTGGTGTCGTCGTGGACCCACAGGGCGACCTCCTGGTCGACGGGACGGCCCTTGGCGTGGTTGACGGCCTGCGGCGTGGTGGCGGCGACGACGTAGGTCAGCGGGCTGGGGTTGGGCAGGATGACGGCCCGCCCGGCCGCCAGGGCGTGGGCGGCGGTGCTGGTCTCGGGCAGGGCGGTGGCCGGCATGGTGGGGTCCGTTCGGGGTCAGCGGTCGGTGACGGTGGTGGCGGGAGCGGCGGCGGTGGGAGCGGCGGCGGTGGTGGGAGCGGCGGTGATGGCGGTCAGGCCGTCGAGGTAGGCGGCGAAGTCGGCGTCGTCGACGACGGCCCGGCCCAGCCGGTAGGCGCGGTCCTTGGCCCAGGCCAGGGCGGTGCGGGTCTGCGCCGGGTCCAGGTGGTGACCCAGGCGCTCGGCGACCGCGCGCAGCACCCGCCCGCTCGCGAGGTGGGTCAGGACGACGGTCGGCGCCAGGCCCAGCTGCTGCTGCGGGTCGTAGGGCTGGAAGGTCCGCGGGTGGGTGAAGGGGGTTCCGGTGGAGATGGTGGCGACGCCGGTGCCCACGACGGGTGTGGTGACGGTGAGCGGGACGCCGGTCTCGGCGGACACCATGCGCGCGATGCCCGGCAGCCGGGTCAGGTCCGGCTCGGTCCACCACGGCTCGCAGCCGGGACCCAGGACCTGTTCGGCCTTGGCTCGGTCGTGCGCGAGCAGGAAGAGCAGCTGCTCGGTGGCGGCCATCCCGCTGCGCTCGGCCATGCCCAGCCACGAGCAGGCCGCCACCCGTACCCCGCTCTCCAGCGCCGCCAGCGTGTTGGCCAGGCCGAGGCCGAGGTCGTTGTGCAGGTGCGAGACCAGGACCGCCTGCGGCCCCGCGCCGGCCGCGACCCGCTGGAACAGGGCTCGCGTCCGGCCGGGCAGCAGGTCACCGACGGTGTCGGCCAGCACGATCGTGCCGGCCCCCCGGGCCGTCATCAGCCCCGCGTACTCGGCCACCAGGGCGTGGTCCGCGCGCGGTGCGTCCACCAGGCAGACGTCCACCGCGATGCCGTCCGCCGACTCCACCGCCTCCTTGACCACGTCCAGTCCCGCGTTCAGGGCCGTCCGGGCGTCGCGGTGCACCAGCGCCTGGGCGGTCGCCTCGGAGGCGGCCACGATCACCATGATCCGGGCGTGCGCCGCGCCCCGGACCGCGCTCAGCGCCAGCCGGACGTCCTGCGGCGTGCCGCGGCAGATCGCGGACGGGCTCACCGAGTCCTGAGCCTCCAGCGCCACCTGCCGGGTCGCCTCGAACTCCTGCCCGCAGACCGAGGGGAAGCCGGCCGCGAAGACCACGTGCCGGGGACCGTCCACCCCGAACACCGCCCCCTGCTCCCGGGCCAGCCGGACCCGGAAGTCGGCGCTCATCAGGGTCTTGGCCTGCGCGCCGTCCCGCGCCGACTCCTCGAAGAGCACCACCCGCCCGGCCCTGGCCGACTCCCGCACCACGTCCCCAGCGGACACTGTCCAACCCCCTGTTCTGGCACGGCACCTGGGCACCGTGGTTGGTGAGGATCCGGTGCGGCGGGTCACGCACCGCCCGCAGCCCACGACCCCGACGAGTGGCGCGACCGGACCGCACCGGATCAACTGATCAGCCGAGACGGGACAGTAGCGCGGCGGCCGTCACCGGAGGGGGAATCCCCCGCTCCGCCTCCGGCCGGCCTGCCGGCATGAGATCATGACCCCTTCGACTTCAACGACCGGTACGGAGCCGGTTCGGGCCGCCCACGGTCAGGTCCCACACCCGGACCGTCCCGTCCTGGCCGGCGCCGATCACGTGGGGCCGGCCGTCGACCACGACCGTCGTCACCGCCCGCACCTTGTCGGTACTGCCGGTCAGCGGCTCGCCGACCCGCCCTCCGGTGGCCGGGTCCCACAGCAGGAGCCGCTGGTCCTCGCCGCCGCTGACGATGCGCGGGCGGCCGTCGATCGTCACCGTGTCCAGCGCCAGCACCCAGCCGTCGTGACCGGTGAGCGGCCGGCCGAGCTGCCGCCCGCCGGCCAGGTCCCAGACCCGCACGGTCTCGTCCTGGCCGCCGCTGACCGCCACGGGCCGGCCGTCGAGCACCACGGTCGCCACCGCCCGCACCGCGCCGGCGTGACCGGTCAGCACCCGGCCGAGCTGCTCACGGGTGGTCAGGTCCCAGACCCGCAGCGTCTCGTCGTAGCTGCCGGTCACCGCGACCGGTCGGCCGCCGACCTCCATCGTCGCCACCGCCCACACCGGGCCGGTATGGCCGCACATGGACCGGCCGACCTGCCGCCCGGTGGTCAGGTCCCAGACCCGCACGGTCCGGTCGGCGCTGCCGGTCACCGCGACGGCGCGACCGTCGACCACCGCGGTCGCCACCGCCGGCACCCCGTAGGCGTGGCCGAGGGGGTCGCCGAGCTGCCGCCCGCCGGCCAGGTCCCAGACCCGCACGGTCCGGTCGGCGCTGCCGGTCACCGCGACGGCGCGACCGTCGACCACCGCCGTGGCCACCGCCAACACCTCGTCGGTGTGGCCGGTCAGCGGCTCGCCTCGCTGTCGACCGGTGGTCAGGTCCCAGACCCGCAGCGTCTCGTCGTAGCTGCCGGTCACCGCGACCGGGCGACCGGCGACCTGCGCCGTCGCCACCGCCCAGATGGGCTCAGCGTGGCCGGTCAGGCGGGTGACTCCCCCGGTGACGTCGGCTCGCGGATCGTCGGACATGACCCGCACCTTAGGGGGTCGTCCGCCGCGGCACTGCGGCAGGAGGGCGATGACGATCCGCCCCGCTGGAGTACTGCGGCCATGCGGACGATCAGACCGGCGGCCGAGAGCGGGTGCTCCCCCCGCCATGGGCGCTGGGGCCCGCCCGGCCGGCCGACGCGTGATGAGCCCGCAACGCGGGTGACCACCGCCGGCCAGCGGAAGGTGCAGTGCCGATCAGCCCCTCCCGACCGGATCGGATCGGAGGCGCGGGTGCGCCGACGCGGAGCGCTCCGACGGGGTGGCCGGTGCGCGGCCACCCCGCCGTCCGCCCGCCGTCCCCCGCCCCCCCCCCCCCCCCCCCCCCCCCCCCCCGTCCCGGGTTGCAGGTGACCTGCGCCATGGACTGCCAGATGGTCGGGCTGATCCGGATGGCGATCGGGGCATGGGTCAGCGAGCACTGGGTCGCGGTGGTGTAGCCCGCTGCCGTGGCCTGGGCGTAGGCGCTGTTGATGGCGGCGCTGTTGGAGAGGTACGGGTTGTTGCTGAAGGCGTTGCCGACGAAGACGGCGTGGCCGGTGACGGCGGCCTGGGCGCCGGCCGGCAGGGCGCCGACGGTCAGCAGGAGGGCGCCGGCGGCAAGGGTGGTTCCGAGTGCGCGCTTGAGGACGGTCACGATGAGGCCCTTCGGGGGATGGTGGCTCCTCGTTCCGAGGAGCCTCGACTTCGAGCATCCGGCCTCGACTTCGAGGATCTGTGGAGCCTCGGTGCACATCGGATTCCGCGTTCAGGGTCCGCCGCCTCGCCCCGCCCCGCCCCTCCACTGAGCGCCGGTCAGCGGCGTTCCCAGAGCGTCAGGCCGACGGCCAGGGCGGTGACCGTGACGCCCAGGGTGGCCAGCAGGCGGGCCAGGTCGGAGTCGCCGGTCGGGGCCAGGGCCGCTGCCAGGACGAGGGCGGCGGCCGCGCAGGAGGCGAGCACCGCGCCGGGGCCGACCGGGAGGTGGGCGTGGGTGCGGGTGTCCACGTGGAGCAGGTAGCCGAGCAGCAGCGCGCAGGTCATCGCGGCCGACCAGGGGCCGGGGTGGGTCAGCGCCGCCAGGACGACGGCGGTGGTGGCCAGCACCGTGTTGCGGTGCCGGGCCAGTTGGCGGTGCAGGCGGGCGGAGGTCCGCAGGTGGCGCGCGGTCACCGGGGGCGCCGCCCACCAGGCGAGGGCGAGCACGACCAGCGCGGGCACCAGCCGCACCGCCGACGAGCCCCGCAGTGCCGCCGGGTCGAGCGCGGAGACCAGCAGGGCCCCGCCGAGCAGCCGTGCGGGCAGCTCCCGGCCGCGCAGCCGGGCGGCGAACGCCCCCGGGTCGGTGGTGGTTCCGGTCGTCGTCATCGGGTCCTCCCCTGGATCCGTCCGCGCAGCAAGGGGGCGAGCACCAGGTCGAGGGTCTCGCCCGGGACGTGGCTGACCACCGGCACACCCCGGTTGCGCAGCGCGAAGCGCATCGCCTCCCGGTCGGCGCGCCACAGCCGCAGCGCCAGGGCGCCGACCTCGTCGTCGGCCTCGACCTCCGGGTCGCCGGTCGGGATCTCCACCACGACCAGCGGGTTGCCGCGGTCCGCCAGGTCACCCAGTACGTCCAGGATCCGCTGGTCGGCGAGCGGGGTGACGGCGTAGACCAGCGCGCCGGGCGGCAGGGCGGCCGGCGGCAGGCGGTGCAGCTCGGGGGTGCGGTAGGCGAGGTCCTTGCGGACCTCCAGCACGCTCTCCACGATCCGGTAGAAGTGCTGGCCACCGGTCCTGGCGCGCAGCCAGCGGGTGGTGCCGCCGACCGAGACCACGCCGACCCGGTCGTGCTTGCGCAGGTAGCCGCGGGCCAGGCCGGCGGCGGCGCGCAGCGTCTCGTCCAGGGTGGAGGCCCCGGTGTCCGGGTCCCGGAAGTCGCCCAGGGTGTCCAGCAGGACCACCGTGTCGGCGGCCCGCTCGGCGGAGAACTGGTTGATCTGGATCGACCCGCGCCGGGTGGTGGAGGGCCAGTGGATGCGCCGCTGGCGTTCGCCCCAGACGTGCGGGCGCACCCCGGTCACCTCCACCCCCTCGCCGTTCTGCCGGGTGGTGTGCTCGCCGAGCCGCTCCGGCAGCCGGACCGGGATCGGGGTGAGGCCGGCGGCGGTGGGCACCGGGAAGACCTGCACCTCGCCGAGCTCGACCCGCACCGTGCGCCGGGCCGCGCCGCCGCTGTCGTACAGGTCGACGTCGGCGGTGCCCAGCGACCAGCGGCCCCAGCGGGCGGCCGCGAGCACCAGGTCGATGGTGGCGCGCCCGGCGCCCGGCGCCTGCGAGGCGTTCTCCTGCGGGCCGACCGCCTGCGAGCCGATCTCCTGCGGGCCGACCTCGCGGCGGCGGAGCTCCTGGGAGACCAGGGTGACCCCCGGGCCCAGGGTGAGCGCGGAGTCGATCAGGCCGCCCTCGCCGTCGTGGTCCAGGGTGATCCGCACCGAGATCCGCTCGCCCTCGAAGCAACGGGCCGGCTCCGAGACCGCGGTGGCCGACAGCCGGGTCGGCCGGTCGCGGCCCGGCGCGGCCAGCGCCAGCAGCACGGCGGCGGCGATGAACAGGCCCAGCAGCCAGGCCTGCCCGGTGAGCAGCGCGGCCGCCGCGGCCACGGTGGCCACCGTGAGCAGGCGCAGGGTGCGCTCACCGGCCCGCCAGCCCGGCGGCGGCGGGGCGGGGGCGAGGAAGGGGGCCTCGTCCGGCAGGCCCGGGCGGCTCACGCCGGGCGCACGGGCGGGCGCGCCGGCGGCTGCGCCCGGGGCGGTCGGGGCGGTGGCGGTCATGACGCGGTGGCGCCGCTCGCGGCGGCGGTGACGGGCGCGTCCGGCACGGTCGAGGGGGTGGGCACCTCGGCCACCAGCCGGGCCAGCACGTCGTCCGCCTCCACCTGGCGGACCCACAACTCCGGCTTGAGCGTGATCCGGTGGGCCAGCGCGGGCACGGCCACCGACTTGACGTCCTCCGGCGTCAGGAAGTCGCGCCCGTCCAGGACGGCGCGGGCGCGGGCCAGTTGCACCAGCGCCAGGCCGCCGCGCGGGGAGGCGCCGACCTGGATCTGCGGGTGGTCGCGGGTGGCGGTGATCAGCGCCACGATGTACTGGACCAGGTCGTCGGCCACCTCCACCAGCTCCAGCGCGGCCCGCATCGCCAGCACCTGGGCCGGGTCGCTCAGCGTGCGCAGGGTCGCCTCGGGCGCGGCCCGGTCGATCCGGGCGCGCAGCATGGCGGCCTCCAGGCCGGAGTCCAGGTAGCCCATCCGCACCCGCAGCAGGAACCGGTCCAGCTGGGCCTCGGGGAGTGTGTAGGTGCCCTCGTACTCGATCGGGTTGGCGGTGGCGATCACCACGAACGGGTCGGGCAGCGGCCGGGTGGTGCCGTCGATGGAGACCTGCGACTCGGCCATCGCCTCCAGCAGGGCGGCCTGAGTCTTGGGCGGGGTGCGGTTGATCTCGTCGGCCAGCAGCAGGTGGGTGAAGAGCGGACCGGGGCGGAAGACCATCTCGCCGCTGCGCTGGTCGTAGAAGGGCGCGCCGGTGACGTCCGAGGGCAGCAGGTCGGGGGTGAACTGCACGCGGCGGAAGTCCAGGCCCAGCGCGGTCGCGAAGGAGCGGGCCAGCAGCGTCTTGCCCAGGCCCGGGAGGTCCTCGATCAGGATGTGGCCGCCGGCCAGCACGCCGAGCATGACCAGTTCGAGCGCCTCGGGCTTGCCGACCACGGCACGGCCGATCTCGTCCAGGATCTCCCGGCCGAGCTTGCCGGCCTGCTGGGGGGTGAGGGCCGGGGCGGCCGCGTCCGCCCGGTCGCCGGTCGCGGCCCGGTGGGCCGGCCGATCGGTGGTCAGGGCGGCGGGCTCCACGGGGCGCTGGTCGGTGGTCACAGGGATCCTCACGGGACGGGGTGAATGGTCGTGGCGCGCCGGAGCGCGTCGGGTCGGTGCCGCGGCCGGTGCCGCGGTCCCTCAGAGCGTTTCGAGGCGGTCGACGAGGATGCGCAGCGTCTTCGGGGCCACGGTGACCCCGGGCGCGGCGTGGTCGGGGTCGATCCAGGGCCAGGCCTGCGGGCCGATCACGGCCGCGGCCTTCGCCTGCTCGGTGTAGAGCGAGAGGCCGTGCCGCTCGGAGAGCCGTGCGGCGTACAGGCGTTGCAGCTGTGGGCGGAGCGGGTGCGGGTAGCCGTTCTCGTCCAGGCCGTTGCGCACGGTCCAGTACCACTCGCCGAGCGCGGGGGCCCGGCTGCCCATCAGCCGTACGCTGCGCCGGTAGCCGCTGTCCTCGGCGGCCGCGCCGCTGACGTAGCGGGCGATCAGCAGGGCGGCCGCGCCGAACAGGGCCAGGCCGCTGCCGGCCGCGGGCAGGGCGCCGACCAGCGCCAGGGCGACCTCGGCGGCCAGCGCCACGGTGCCCAGCGTGCGCAGGGTGTGCCGCGCCGAGCCCGGCGCGGACCCGCGCGGCACCCCGGCCCCGGCGGGGGCCAGGCCGCGCCCGACGCGGTGGTGCCTCGCGGCGGCCCGGGCGGGGGGGGTGGGGGGGTTGGAGG
>NZ_BAAALF010000036.1:0-55588 GCF_039528135.1 Kitasatospora nipponensis
CGTCAGAGCTGGTGCCGCCACGAGGTGATGAACACCACCAGCACGACCAGCAGCACGACCGCGCACGCGACCGCCAGGCACGCCCGCTCGCGGTCGCTCCACCGGCATCGCACCTCACGGTGCCCGCCCGGTGCGATGCCGCCGTGCCAGCGCTCGTAGTGCCGCAACTGCGCCAGGCGGCCCTCGGACTCGCCGGCCCACGGCGTCTTGAACCCGCATTCCCCGCACCAGTACCGGTACTTCACGTCGACCCCTCTGCCTGTCCACTCTGTTCCGGACAGCGCACATGGTCGTTTTCCAGGCCGGTATGACACCAGGTCAGAGCACCGGTCATGAATGGCCGGTCGGCGCGATAGTCTTCGCACCAAAAACTTACCGGTGCGTAGGGGGCCGTCGTGACAGAGCTGGGCGCCGCCCTGCGGGGCCTGCGGACAGCGGCGAAGCTGACGCAGGAACAACTGGCGGAACGCTCGGGGGTGAGCGTGCGCACCATCCGCCGACTGGAGAACGGCACGCTGCCCGACACCCGGTTGGCGACGATCAACCAGCTCGCCGCCGCGCTCCAGGTGTCACCGAAGACCCTGAGCCCCGCCGCCGCCCTGCCCGCCGCCGCCGCGGAAGGCGAAGCCGTCGCACCCACGGCCGCGCCGCTCGCGGCCAGGTCCCCGTTCCAGGTCCACGGGGTGCTGGAGGAGGCGGCCGGCGAGCTGGCGCGCGAGATCAGGCGTCGCTGGCGGCGTGAGGAGGACCAGCGCCAGGTCCGGGACCCGTTCCAGCTCCCGGTGCGATGGCGTCCGGCGCCCGCGGACCTGGTCGACCGGTGGGACAACATCCAGCGGCTGGGGCCGGGCGCGTTCGCGGAGCCGCTGGACCTGTCCGGCGATCTGCCGGACGTCGCGCAGCTGCACCACCGCATCCCGTCCGGTCGCCTGGTGGTCCTCGGCCGGGCGGGAGCCGGCAAGTCGATGCTGGCGGTCCGCCTCGTGCTGGACCTCCTCGAAGGCGGCTGCTCGCAGATACCGGTCATCTTCAGCCTGGGCGCCTGGGACCCGACCGCGCTCTCCCTGCCGGACTGGCTCGTCGGCCAACTGCTGCGCGACCACCCACACCTGGCGGGCCGCACCCCGGGGGGCGCCCGCTCCCTGGCCGAGGCGTTGATCCACAGCGACGCGGTGCTGCCCGTCCTCGACGGCTTCGACGAGATCGCCGAGGGCCTGCGCGCGGCGGCCCTGGAGGAACTGAACACCACCTCCTCGGCCCTCGTGCTGACCAGCCGACGCGGCGAGTTCGCTGATGCGGTCCGCGCCACCGGGGCCCCACTGGCGTGGGCCGCAGGCATCGAGCTCGGCGACATCACCCCCGACGACCTGGCGCGCTACCTGCCCAGAACAGCCCGCGGCGGCAACGGCCAGGGCTGGGACCCCGTCCTCGCGGCCGCCCGGGACCCGGACCGTCCCGGGGGCGCCCGCATCGCGGAGGCGCTCAGCACCCCGCTGATGGTCGCCCTGGCCCGCGTGCTCTACGCCGACCCGACCGGCCGCGATCCGGGCGAGCTCCTGGACACCGCGAGGTTCCCCGACACGCGCTCCCTGGAGGAGCACCTCCTGGCCGGCTTCGTCCCCACCCTCTACCGCACCCGCGCACCCGAGCGGACCACCCCCGGCCCCGGCCGGGCGCGGCGGGCCTGGACCCCCGAGCAGGCCGGGCGGTGGCTCGGCTACCTCGCCCACGGCCTGGCCACCCCCGAAGCGGACCGGCACGATCTCGCCTGGTGGCAGATCGGCGACAACCTGCGCCGCACCTCCCGCACGCTCGCGGTCGGGCTGACCACGGCCGCCTGCATCGCGGCGGCCACCTGGCTGATCGCCGGGATCATGCCGCTCCCCCCGATGGAGGTCCTCCTCCTCGGCCTGCTGCTCGGCCCCGCGGCCGGCCTGGCCTTCGGCCTGGCCCACGCCCTCACGATCAGGCCCGGCGGCCGGACCGGCATCGAGCCCTCCCGCACGCGCCTGCGCCTGCGCCGGCGCCAGTCCGTGGTCCGCGGACCACGCCGGGCGTTCGCCGCCCACCTGGGGGCAGTGCTGATCGGCGGGTTCGTGATGGGGGTCGGCACGGCCGTGTCCATGACCCTGGAGAAGAGCCTGGTCTACCGCTTCCCGCTCACCGCTCCCAACGTGGCCGAGTTCACGCTCGTCAACCTGATCGTCTTCGGACTGGTCTTCGCGACATCGGCGACCCTCGTCTTCGGTCTCCTGGCCGCCCTCGAAGCGCCGCTGGACACCAGCTCCGCGGCGACGCCCTCCGCCCTGCTCGCCGCCAACCGCGCCGAAGTGGGCCGGCAACTCCTGCTCCTGGTACCGCTGCTGACGATCACCATCGCCGCAGTGGGCCAGGCGCTCGTCAGCGCGGTGCAGGGCGCCCTCGGCCCGCTGAACTGGGGGACGGGCGGGTTCGAAGTCGGGGCCGTCGGCGGCGTGGGCGGCGCCGTCGCCTACGTGTTCGCGTTCACCGCCTGGGGCCAGTGGCTGGTCCTGGTCCGCTTCTGGCTTCCGCTGACAGGTCGGCTGCCCTGGAACACCACCGCGTTCCTGGACGATGCCTACCACCGTGGTGCCCTCCGCCGCTGCGGCGCGGTCTACCAGTTCCGCCACGTGCGCCTCCAGCACCACCTCGCCCGCGCCCACCGCCGACGCGACGACCGCTTCACCGAGGCGGATCTCTCGGGGACGGCGTAGGACCCGACGGGACCGGACAGCCGGCAGCACGACGCCCGTGTGGACGGGCAGAAAGATGATCAGGAGGACGACGCCGGACTCCCCCGACCCGGTCGAGGACCCTCTCGGCTGGGACCCGCGGCGCGACCGGTCGGTGCCGGCCCCTGCCGGCCGGCCTTCCTGGAGACCCCGGTACGGGTGGCGGATGGGCGCGCCGGCGCCC
This sequence comes from Kitasatospora nipponensis, assembly GCF_039528135.1. Lineage (NCBI taxonomy): Bacteria > Bacillati > Actinomycetota > Actinomycetes > Kitasatosporales > Streptomycetaceae > Kitasatospora > Kitasatospora nipponensis. Next base: position 2,938 of record NZ_BAAALF010000036.1, read on the forward strand.
GGCACGAACGGCCCGCGCCCGTGCCGGGAGGCTGACCGGGCCCTGTCGGCCGGGTGCTACCGGGCCCGCAGCCCGTTCAGCAGTTGGCGGACGTGCGCGGGGGCCGCGGCTGGCTCCAAGGGCTGGTGCTCGACCAGCAGCCGGTACCAGAAGAGGCCGAAGAACTGGTCGGTGGCGGCCTCCAGGTCGATGGCGGGCGCCAGTTCGCCTCGTTGGACACCGCGCGCGAGGGCCGTGAGCACGACGGTGCGCCGACTCTGCACCCAGGCGCGGAACTGCTCGGCGAATTCGGGGTCGAGCTGGGCCTCGGCCATCAGGCCGCGCAGGGTCCGCACCCGGGTCGGGTGGGCGGTGACCCGGTACATCGCGGTGGCGAAGACGGTCAGGTCGTCGGCGACCGAGCCGGTGTCGGGTTCGGGCATGCGCTGCGCGACGGCGCTCCGGTAGGCGTCCATGACCAGCGGCGCCTTCGACCGCCACCAGCGGTAGATGGTGCTCTTGGCGACACCGGACCGGGCGGCGACCCGCTCGACGGTGACGCCCTGGTAGCCGAGGTCCTCGATCAGCTCGATCGCGGCGGCCAGCACCGCGCTGCGCGCGTCCTCGCTGCGGATCCGGCCGCCGGTGCGACGGCCCGGCGGGGGTCCGGTGGGGGTCGGAGCTGCGGGAGTCGGTTCTGTGGGGGGAGTTTCCGGGTGGGGCACGTGCGTCACCGTAGCAGCGTGCTAGGGTCAATCGAAACGCGACGGATCGTTTTGATTTAGGGGAGTGGATCGATCATGAGCGAGATCGTGCTGGCGCACGGCTACGGTGCGAGCGACGACAGTGTCTGGTTCCCGTACCTGACCGAGCAGTTGGCGGTCGTCGGCCACCGGGTCACGGTGCCCCGGCTACCGGGGACCGAGGCTCCGCAGCTGGAGCCGTGGCGCAAGGCGTACGGCGAGGCCGCGCTGGCGGCGGGTCCGGCCGCAGGGACCGTACTGGTGGGACACAGCATCGGCGGGGTGAACGTGCTGCGCTTCCTGGAGCAGCACGATCCCGAGTCGTACGGGGTGTTCGCGGGCGTCGTGCTGGTGGCGGCCTCCGCCCACGAGGTCGGCTACGAGGCGCTGGCATCGTTCTTCGAGACCGAGTTCGACTGGGCGCGGATCCGCCGTTCGGCCCGCGCCTTCCGGATCCTGCAGGCGATGGACGACCCGGTGAACCAGCCCGACCCGACCGAGCACGTGCGTCTGTTCGTCCAGGGGCTGGGCGCGACCGCGGTGGTCACCCCGGCCGGCGGCCACTTCGGGGCCACTCCGGACGACCACGTCGAGGTCCCCGAGGTCGTCCGGCTGGTCACCGAACTGCTCGCGGCCTGACGCCGCGTCGGGTGCACAGCGCTACGCGGCGCTGCCAGGCGCCGCACGACATCGCGTGGGGGGCGGAAAAGCGAACGGACCGTCACCGAGTCATCGGTGACGGCCCGTTCCCGGCCGGGTGATCATGCGCTCAGGCTGGTCAGCGCGCGCCGCGCCTGCCGGCCGGTGCGCTCGGCCCGGTCCCTGAGGCGCAGGGCGCGGGCGACGCGGTGCTGCTCGGCGTCGCGCAGTCGCGCGTCGATCATGGCTCGTGCGGTGTCGAGCTGGTACGTCATGGCGGTCTCCCCCTGGAGGTGTGCGGCCGACCCGTCGACATCACCTCGATGTCGGTCTTCTGGGCCGTCCTGTGCTTACGATCCTACACCATCTTGGGCTGAGTGCCTTGCATTTCTGGCTAGTACTCACGATTTTGCCTTTCTATCAAAGGGGCTTCACCTCTGCCGACTTGGATATGAGCGACAAGTCGCCTGAATAGCCCAAATGACTCAAACGGTGTGGGTCGTCACCAAGGGGACAGTGGCGGCCGGTGCCGGCAGGCTGAAACCGCGAAACCGGGGCGGCCCTGACGGGGCGTCGGCTCGCTTGGCCGCGACGGTCCGCTGCACCCTGCCGCAGCGTGGGTGCTTCACGCGGTGACGTGCCTGCTCAGGCGGACGGTCGGACGGTCGGCCAGGGCCTGCTCGACGCGGGCGGCAAGCTCGTCGGCCGAAGGCATGCCCGGCGGAGCGGTCCAGTGCCCGGAGGCCGGCGGCGGGACGTGTGGTGGCAGCTCCTCACGGCGGGCCGCACAGCACAGCAGGTGGCGGACGTGGTCGAGGTGGCTCTCGACTTCGGCCGGGAGCCTGCTCGTGTCCTGCGTGCGACCCCAGGCCAGCAGAAGCCGGTGCAACGCCCGGCAGCGGGCCGTGAGTCCCTCGTCGCCCAAGACGCTGACCAGGGAACTGTCGAAGAACAACTGTCGGGAGCCAGGCGGGTCGGCGGGTGCCCGTGCCAGCGCGCACGCCAGACCGTAGCGGGCGCCCGAATTGATCACGTCGCGTACCAGAGGGCCGAAATCGAAGATCTCCGGCGAACCGTCGTCACCCGCTTCGGGGAGCGCGACGCGCTCGCCGGGCATGCCGACTCGTGCCAGCTGTTCCAACAGAACCGCGACCGCATAGCGGGCGACCGTGCCGTCGGCGATCTGCGCCGCGACCATCCTCACCTCGTCGGGGTCGTACGCCGTCGGGCCTGAGCCACGGAGGATCCCCGCGGACCGGGCATAGCCGACTCGCAGACGTTCCAGGAGTATGCGGGCGTCATCGGGTGGAACGCCCCACGCCTCGGCAACCTGTTCGGTACACCACCAGGACTTGTACTCCGCTTGCATGAGGGGGAAGTTGCGACGGTGCTGGGTCTCCCTCCGGGCGATGACACCGAGCGGCAGCAGCTCGTCCAACTCCTCGCCCGCCGCCTTGAGGGTGGTCCTCAGGAGGTACGGGGACTGCACCAGGCCTCGCGCGGTGCCGAGTTGGACCTCCACGCCGATGGAGACCTCGGGCTGCGGAGAGCCCTCCTCGTACAGCCCGTCGATGTGATCGATGACGCTGGCCGTCAGCAGGTCCTCGACGGGTATGCGGCTGCTTCCGACCATCCGGACGACCTTCAGCTCGGTGGGCCAGTCCACCGGGGGGAACTCGACCCACCGGACATCGTTGCGACGCCCCCAGACGACGACCAGGCCGACCGTGAGGCCGAGGGCGAAGAGTACGCAGACGTCGATCAACGCGCCGATCGTGAAAGCCTTCAGGCCGATGAGTCCCAGCATCCCCACCGGCGCGAGTGTCAGCACTCCGAGGACGAGAACGAGCGTCAGTCCTGTTTGCATGCGCTCCCAGAAGTAGGCCAGAGGGCCCTCTGGCACGAAGACCATGCGCGCCGATGGAGCTTCTCGTGCCGAGTCCGTCCCCATGAGGACCACCGTAGGGTGGCGGGCGACACCTGCCTACCCTGCGGATGACTCCCGGGGAACGGTCTACCTCGTGGCGGCCACACCGCCGGCCGCCGGGGCGCCCTCGCGGTGCCGCTGCGGGCTGACTCCCCGCACGCGCTTGAACGCCGTACTGAAAGCGAACGGGGTGCTGTACCCGACCTTGCGGGCCACCGCCGCGACGGTGGCGTCCGGTTCGCGCAGAAGGTCGGCCGCCAGGGCCAGCCGCCAGCCGGTCAGGTAGGACATGGGCGGCTCGCCGACGACTTCGGTGAAGCGGCGGCCGAGCGCCGCGCGGGAGACCCCGCTCTGCGCGGCGAGCGAGGCCACCGTCCAGGGGTGGGCCGGGTTGTCGTGCAGGAGGTTCAGGGCCGGCCCGACGACCGGGTCGCTCCGGGCGGCGTACCAGCCGGGCGCGCCGGCCTCCGGCCGGGAGAGCCAGGCCCGCAGCACCGCGATGAGCAGCAGGTCCAGGAGGCGGTCCAGGACGATGTCCTGGCCCGGCAGGTCGCGGACGACCTCCTCGGACAGCAGTGCGGGCAGTGAGCTGTGCCAGGCCTCCCCCGGCAGGTGCAGGACGTGCGGCAGGGCGGTCAGCAGGCGGCGGCTGACCTCGCCGCCCATCTGGTAGGTGCCGCTGATGAGTACGGCGGAGCCCTGGGGGTCGTCGCCCCAGGTGCGCACGCCGAGGTCCATCTCGTCGCAGAGTTCACCGTCCGGGCCGGTGGAGACCTGGCCGGGCCGGATGACGATGCGGGGTGCGGTGGCGGGGTCGTCGGCGACGGTGTACGGCTCCGGGCCGCGGACCACCGCGATGTCGCCGGGCCGCATGCGCACGGCCGGTTCGGCGTCGGGCACCACCCAGGCCCCGCCGCTGACCAGGTACATCAGGGTCAAGGGCGCACGGTCGGCGATCCGCAGCGACCAGGGCGGGCTGAGGATCGAGCGCAGCAGGAAGGCGCCGCGGGCGCGAGGGCCGTCCAACAGGGTCGCCAGTGGATCCATGCGCTCAGCCTAGGTCTGGACGATCGCGTATGGCGATGAGCTTTTCGCCGATGGCCCGGCACCGGACCGTGCGGCTGTACTGACAGGCATGACACCGGATCCCCGAACCACCACCTTCCCCTACCCGCACACGCGCCATCAGAGGACGGCCCAACCGCGAAACGCCCGGGGAGCATCCATGAACAGCGACATCCGCGGCATCGTCCTGCTCGCCGCGACGGTCCTCACCGGCTTGACGGCCGGGATCTACTTCGCGTTCTGCGTCGCGGTGATGCCAGGGCTCGGGCAGTCGGACGACCACACGTTCGTCGAGGCGATGCAGCGCATCAACGTGGCGATCCAGAACGGCTGGTTCGGCCTGGCCTTCGGCGGCGCCCTGGTCCTCGGCCTGGTCGCCGCGTTCCAGCACCGGCACGGTGAGGGCCGCCCCGCCCTCGGGTGGATCACCGCCGGAGTCGTGCTCTACGTGATCTCTCTGCTGATCACGATGGGTCTCAGCGTGCCGCTCAACCATCAGTTGGCGGCAGCCGGCTCCCCGGGCACGATCCACGACCTCGCCGCCGTTCGCGCGCGGTTCGAGGCGACCTGGGTGCGCTGGAACGTCGCCCGCACCCTGGTGACCACCGCGTCGCTGGTCTGCCTCGCCTGGGCGATGCGGGCCGCCCGCAGTGCGGGCCGGGCGTAGGCGGGGGCGGACCCCGGGACGGCGGTCGTGACGGCGCGAGCGCGCGATCGGGCGACTGTCGCCCAGGCCGCCCCGGCGATCGCCGGTTCCACCGCGGCCGTTGCCCTCACCGCCACCCCGGGCCCGTACGGCGCCCTCGTCGTGACCCACCGCCGGCAGACCGGGCCACACCCGTACCGGACTCCGCCTCGCAAGCCCGTTCGAGCTCCGCGCCGCGGAAATGGCCGTCCGCACCGTCGTCGGCGTGATCGCTCATCCGGATCACCCGCACCGCCGAGATATTGTCATGGGACAGAATTCGACTGGCGCGAGCATGTCGATTTCCACCGGAAAGGCGATCGCCGATAGCCGCTCGCCGACAATTGACGCCTCGGCAATATGGTGATTCGCCGGACAGCCGCTCGCCCGGCCTGTTTGACTGGCGTGCGGCCGGAGCGGCATCAGGTGCACTCATGGGGGCGCGCCGCCGCGCGACACGACAGAAGGCAGGGCGATCATCGTGGCAGTCAAGCGACGGGTCGGAATCGTGCTCGCCATATCGACACTGATGGCCGGGTGGGGCCCGCTGGGGGCGGCGGAGGCGGCGGCGCCGCCGGGCGCACCGTACCGGCAGTGCCCGGCGGTCGGCGCCGCGCCGAGCTGTCAGATCCTGCTCGTGGTCAACCCCGACGGGACGGTCGGCGTGCAGGCCGACGGAGCCGTCGGACCGTACGACGGCAGCGACGACACGCTGGTCGGCATCGTCAACAACTCGCGCAAACCCGTCACCGCGGTCACCGTGACGGGCCCCGGCTCCGGTCTGTCCGGGTTCGACGGGGATGGCATCTGCAGTGGTGCCTACGGCAGTTGGGCGGGATCCGCGGGCTGCCCGTACGGCCCGACGGGCTACGAGGGGCCGGGTACCTCGTTCGTGACGAGCCCGGCGCTGCCGGACTCCGCGGAGGTGGACTTCGCCCACGGGCTCGCGCCCGGGGCGTCGGCGTACTTCGCCCTGGAGGGGGCGCTGGCCTCGGCCAAGCTCACCGCTCGCAAGGGGCCGCTGATGTTCACCGTGGCGGGCGCGCTCCCGGTGAGGACGGCCGAGCAGGGCAACCAGAGTCAGTTCACCCACGACCAGAGCCCGCGCGGTGCCGTCTGCGACCCGTACTTCCTCCGGCGGGCGCAGCAGAACGGGCGCGCGACGGCGACGTCGTTCGCGAACCGGGGGATGCCGGCCTCCGCCGCACTGCTGAACCATTTCCTGGACGGGACGGGGACTCCGATCGACTTTCCGAACGGATCGCCGGTCGCCAATGACCTGCTGTCGAACGGCGATTTCAAGAGCCTCGACAAATCCGTCCAGGCCGAGGTCAAGAAGCAGCTCGACAACGGAAAGAACACGGTCCAGCTCGACCGGGACACGCTGACCCGGGTCGCGTTGTACTACCCGCTGGAGCTCCTCTTCGGATTCCGGGGAACCCAGGGGCTGACCGTGACCGGCAGCGGCAGTGTCGTGGACGGGAACTACGTCGGCTCGATCACCTACGTGGTCCAGGACAGTTACGGATTCCCGGAAGGTGACCACCTGCTCGGACTGGGTGACCAGATGAGGTACCTGCAGACGGTCTGCGGTGCTCCGCAGACCCCCGGCGGTGCCCACTGGTTCGCCGACTCCATCACGGTGAAGGTGCCCTTCTCACTGCCCGTCAAGGAGTGAGCCCCGGTCGGCCCGCCCTGCCCGGGCACCGCCCGGGCACGGGCTCCGACGTCGGCAACACGGCCGCGATCCTCGCCCAGGACGGCACGACCGCCGTCCACCTGACCTCCACCGATGGCTCTGTCCGGGGCAACAGCCGGCCGGTCGACGCCCTCCGCGGTCAGCAGGGCGTCCATCCGTCCCCGGTCAGGCCCCGGGGACGGCCGGTCAGGTTCCTGACGCCGCCAGGAACCTCAGCACCGCGAGGACGCGGCGGTGGTCCGCATCGGCGGTGGGGAGGTCGAGTTTGGCGAAGATGTTGTTGATGTGCTTGGCCACCGCGCTCTCGCTGATCGCCAGTGCCTGCGCGATGCCGGCGTTGGATCGGCCCTCGGCCATGACGCCGAGGACGTCGCGTTCGCGCGGGGTGAGCCGCTCCAGTGGGTCCAGGTCGCGGCGCAGCAGGAGTTGGGAGACGACCTGCGGATCCAGTGCCGTGCCGCCTTCGGCCACCCGCCGCACCGCCGCCACGAACTCCGCCACGTCGGCGACGCGTTGCTTGAGCAGGTAGCCGACGCCGCCGGTGTTGCTGGAGAGCAGCTCGGCCGCGTACCGCTCCTCCACGTACTGCGACAGCAGCACCACCGCTGTCCCCGGCCAGCGCCGACGGATCTCCACCGCGGCGCGCACCCCCTCGTCGGTGAAGCCCGGCGGCATCCGGACGTCGACCAGCGCGAGTTCGGGCCGGTGCTCCGCCACCGCCGCCAACAGTGCCGCGCCGTCCCCGACTTCGGTGGCGACCTGGAACCCGCCCATCTCCAGCACCTTGACCAGGCCGACCCGCAACAGCAGCGAGTCCTCGGCGATCACCGCTCGCACGGCAACTCCGCCGTCACCGTGGTCGGTCCGCCGACGGGACTGCTGACCTGCAGGGTGCCGTCGATGGAGCCGACCCGCTTGGCCAGCCCGCTCAGTCCCGTGCCGGCGCGGGCGTCGGCCCCGCCCAGCCCGTCGTCGGTGATGTTCACCCGCAGCACCTTACCGACCCGCCGGACGGTCACTTCGGCACGCGTCGCGCGGGCGTGCTTGGTCACGTTGGTCAGCGCCTCCGAGACCACGAAGTACGCGACCGACTCCACGGCGGGCGCCGCCCGCTCCGTCAGATCGACCCGCAGGCGCACCGGCAGGGGCGCCCGGGCGGCCAGTCCGGACAACGCCGCGTCCAGGCCCCGGTCTTCGAGCACGGCCGGATGCAAGCCCCGTACCAGGTCGTTGAGTTCCTCGATCGCCCGCTTGGCCTCCAGATGTGCGCCGGCGAGCGCCTCGCGGGCTCCGGCCGGCAGGTCGGGCTGGGTGGCCATCGCCAGGCCCAGGTTGACCGCGAGCGAGACCAACCGCTGCTGGGTGCCGTCGTGCAGATCGCGCTCGATGCGGCGACGCTCGGCGTCGACGGCTTCGATCAGGCCGGTGCGGCTCTGGTCCAACTCATCTACCCGCTCACGCAGTTGCTGGGACGGGCTGGGCCCGAGCAGCGCCATCGCCGCACGCGACTCGCCGCGGGCCGCCGCCCCCGCCGCCCACGGTACGGCGCAGAGCAGGACGAGTCCGCCCAGCGTGTAGCACGGCAGTTGCGTCGTGTCGCCGAACCACTCCTCGCGCACCTTCACCGGCAGCTCCCACGCCCAGGCGGAGCAGGTGGCGCCCGCCAGGCCCACGGGCAGCGCCGTGAGCACCAGCAGCTCCGACACCGCCAGGACCGGGCCCAGCAGGAGGTGGTAGCCGAGCTGCGCCCAGCTGCGCGGCGCGCGGAGCCAACGGGCGGCCGCCGCCCACGGCCACCGCCGCTGCGGCGCGCGCGTGGGCCGGGGGAGGAACACGCCGAGCAACGCCCGGTGCCGGGCCCGCTGAACGGCCGTCAGCACCGGCACACCGAACAGGATCACGGCGACCGAGGTGGGCAGCGCGAACGGCCCGTTCCTGGTCTCGGCAGTCATCGCCACGCCCCAGCTCCACACCGGTATCAGCGCCAGGTGCGGCAGGACACCGGCGGCCAGGAAGCCGGCGTCCCGCCGTGCCCGAAGGACCGGGCGCCGCAGCCCGGGAGGAATCATCACGGCTCGAACCTAGAGCACCACGACCAGTGCGTGCCATGCGCCCAGGACCCGGTCCGATGGTGAAACCAGTACCACCGCGGAGTTGACCTACCGTCACCTCAGGGCCTGGGCAGGGGCTACCGCTCGTCCGGGCCGCCGAGCACCGGCTTCACGTCCAGGATCGGGGTGCCGTCCAGCGCCTCCAGGTCGCTGACCTTGAGCCGCGTCCCCTCCACCGCGAGCAGGGTGACCCGGTGCAGGCCGATCGGGTTGGGGCGGTCGGGGGAGCGGGTGGCGAACACCCCGGTCTCGGGCCGCCCGGCCGCGCCGCGCGGGTGCACCGCGAGCACCGTGCGGTCGGCGCGGTCCAGCCAGGTCAGCAGTAACAGCTGCTGACCGACCACCAGCTCGCGCAGCCCGCGCTCCACCGCGGGGTCGAAGGCCAGCCACGCGTCCGGCCCCCCTTCGTCGCCCTGCCGGGGCGCGGCACCGCGCTCCCGCAGCACCGACTCGACCCGCCCGATCGCCCGCGCCCGGTACGTCCCGTCCATGCCCGCCACCTTCCCAGCATCAGTCCGTCCAGTATCTCCACCGACCCCGGGCCGCCCCTGCGGGGGCCGGCGTTCCGGCCGCGGGTGGCCGCCGCCGACGGCGTGGCGCAGGAGTACCTGCGGGCCGGGCCGATGACCGTGGCGCCGACCTTCGACGGCGGCCCGAGCCCGCACGCGATGACCCCGCAGGAGGCCGGACGGGTGAACGCCCCGGGCTTCGCGGACGTCGAGTCGGCCCGCCTTTCAGGAGGCAGGCGGGAGGCGCGGAGCCGATGGCGCGACGGAAGGCCGGGCCGGCACCGATGAGGACCAGGCGGTCGCCGCAGAGGTCGGCCCAGAAGCCGCCACATGTCTCGACAGCGAGAAACGGGTCACCGGGGATCGCCTTGGACGAATGCGTGCAGGTGCAGGTCGTGCCAGCCGTCAGCATGCAGCACCGCGCTGCGCATGGTGCCCTCGAGCAGGTAGCCGGCCTTCTCGGCCACCCGACAGGACGCCGGATTCGCCACCGAGTGGCACAGCGACATCCGGTGCAGACCGAGCTCCTCGAGTCCCCACTCGCTCAGCCTCCTGACGGCCTCGACCACGACGCCCGCTCCCCGCGCGGACGGAAGCAGCCAGTAGAGGAGTTCTGCGTTGCCCTCCACGAGGCTGATCTGGCGCCACCCGATCAGCCCGACCGCTTCGCCGCCCTCCGGGCGCGCGATGGCCCAGATCGCGCCCGACTCGTCCTGCCATCGCTCGCGCATGCGCGCGATCCGCCGGTGCGCGTCGTCCGGACCGTCCACGGCCAGCATGTTCCACTGTCGGATCGACGGATCCTGGCCGGCGGCCACCAGAACCCCGGCATCGGCCGGAGCCCAGGGCCGCAGCACCAGACCGCTGCGCAGGCCGAGCACCGGTTGCTCCTGCTCGGACAGCCGACCACGGGGAACAACGGGAGGCGGAGGCGGAGGCGGTGTGGAGATCATTGCGGCATCGTGCCACAGCCCTCGAGTCGCGAGCAGGGCATTTCCGCGCCTCCCGAAGGGCAACCTCCGGGCCGCACCGGCTGCTTGACGCCCTCTGGGAGAGGACCGGGCCCCGGGGGTCGCGGGGTCACGCGAACAGGGTCGCTGACGGGTCCGGCGTGCTGCCACCGCTGCGCCGGCGGGGCCGGGCATGATCCAACTCGCGGTCCGAGGAGGGAAATTCATGGCAAAGTCAGGAGCCGTCTCTTGTCTGAACATGCTCAACGGCTGAAGTATGGCCACCCCGACCCAGCACCCCTGTTCCCCGAACGAGGAGACGACCTGTGCGTGTGAAACGCTTGACCTCGGCCTTGGCCACCCTGGGACTCCTGGCCGGTCTGACCGCCCTGACCGGGCTCGCGGCCGGCCCGGCGACCGCCCGGCCCGCCGTGGCCGTGGCAGCCACCACAGCGTCCGTGCCGCAACCCGACCACGTCGTGGTGGTCATCTTCGAGAACACCGCCGAGGGCTCCATCATCGGCAACTCGAATGCGCCGTACTTCAACCAACTCGCCAGCTCCGGGGCGCTCTTCACCAACGCCTTCGCGATCGAGCACCCCAGTGAGCCGAACTACCTCGACCTGTTCTCCGGCTCCAACCAGGGCGTGACGGACGACTCCTGTCCGCACACCTTCAGCACGGCGAACGAGGGCGCCCAGCTGATCGCCAAGGGCCTCACCTTCACCGGGTACTCGGAGAACCTCCCGTCCGCCGGCTCCACGGTCTGCACCGCCGGCACCAGCGGTTACGCCCGCAAGCACAACCCGTGGGTGAACTTCAGCAATGTGCCGGCCGCCGACAACCAGCCCTTCTCGGCGTTCCCCACCGACTTCACCAAGCTCCCCACGGTCTCCTGGGTCGTGCCGAACCTCTGCAACGACATGCACGACTGCTCCACCGCCACCGGTGACACCTGGCTCAAGGCGCACCTCGACAGTTACGTCCAGTGGGCCAAGGCGCACAACAGCGTCCTGATCACCACCTTCGACGAGGACGACAGCGCGGGGAACAACCAGATCGCCACCATCTTCGACGGCCAGCCCGTGAAGACCGGCACCTACTCCGAGCACGTCGACCACTTCGGCGTGCTGCGGACCATCGAGGACATGTACGGCCTGCCGTACGCCGGTGCAGCGGCCAGCGCCACCTCGATCACCGACGCCTGGAACACCGGCACCACCGGCAGTGTCACGGTCACCAACCCGGGCAGCCAGACCGGCACGGTCGGCACCGCCGCCTCGCTGCAGGTCAACGCGACGGACACCGCCACCGGCACCCTGAGCTACTCGGCGACGGGCCTTCCGGCCGGTCTGTCGATCAACTCCGCCACCGGTCTGGTCTCCGGCACCCCGACCACCGCGGGCACCTCCTCGGTCACGGTGACCGCCACCGACAGCACCGGCGTCTTCGGCAGCGCCTCCTTCGGCTGGACCGTCAACCCGGTCGCGTCGAACGTCGTCACGGTGACGAACCCGGGCAGCCAGACCGGCACGGTGGGCACCGCCTCCTCGCTGCAGGTCAACGCGACGGACTCGGCCTCGGGTCAGACGCTGACCTACGCGGCGAGCGGTCTTCCGGCGGGTCTGTCGGTCAACTCGGCGACCGGCCTGATCTCCGGAACGCCCACGACGGCCGGAACCTTCTCGGTCACGGTGACCGCCACCGACAGCACCGGCGCCTTCGGCAGCGCGTCCTTCGGCTGGACGGTCAACCCGGCGAGCACCGGCTGCACGGCGGCCCAACTGCTCGGCAACCCCGGCTTCGAGACCGGCAGCGCCTCCCCGTGGACCGCGAGCAGCGGCGTGATCGACAACTCCGGCAGCGAGCCGGCCCACGCGGGCAGCTGGAAGGCCTGGCTGGACGGCTACGGCAGCGCCCACACCGACACCCTCGCCCAGACGGTGACCATCCCGGCGGGCTGCGCCAACGCCGCCTTCACGTACTGGCTGCACATCGACACCGCCGAGACCGGTACCACCGCCTACGACACCCTGAAGCTCCAGGCGATCAACGGCGGCACCACCACCACGCTGTCGACCTACTCCAACGTGAACGCCGGCGCCGGCTACACCCAGCGTTCGGTCAACCTGGCCCAGTTCGTGGGCAAGACCATCACGCTGAAGTTCACCGGCGCCGAGGACTCCTCCAGCCAGACCAGCTTCGTCATCGACGACACCGCGCTCAACGTCTCCTGACCCTGCGGGTACGCCCGCTGCCCGGCCGCGAGAGCACGTCTCGTGGCCGGGCCGCGCACGCACGCGTTGCCATCGAGCGTCCGGGCGCGACGTCCCGGCCCCGGGCCGATCCGCTGTCGCGACCTCCGCACCCACCTGCGACGAGGGCCCGACGAGTGCTCTACGCTCTCCGCATTTGCGTGATCGTCGCACCACGGGGAGAGCATTCGTCATGACGCCGCTTCAGACTGCCGAAATCACCGGGATCGTCACCGAGACGGCCCGCCTGACCCGCGAGCAGTACGTCTTTCCCGAGGTCGGCGAGGCGCTCGCCACCCTGCTGGCCGACCGTCTGGCCGAGGGGCGCTACCAGCAGGCCGCCGATCCCGAGGCCCTGGGCCGCCTGGTCACCGAGGACCTCCAGTCGGTCAACCAGGATCGCCACCTGCGGTTGAAGTTCCACCGGGTCGCCGTGCCGGACACCGAGGACGGCGCGGTGCTGGCCGAGCTGGACCGGGAGGCCGACCTCTCCCTGGGCGGCGTTCCGCTGGTCGAACGGCTCGGCGGCGGGGTGGCCCGGCTCAAGCTCGCACCGATCATCTTCCCGTTGGCCATGGGCGCGGAGCCGACGACCGCCGGCTTCAACCTCGTCGCCCGGGCCGAGGCACTGATCCTCGACCTGCGGGAGTGCGTGGGGGGCCACCCGGAGGCGGTTGCGCACATCAGCGCCTACCTGCTGGACGAGCCCACCCACCTGACCACCCTCTACGACCGTCAGGACGGCGAGTACCGCCAGCTGTGGAGCCCCGCGCACGTGCCCGGTCCGCGTTTCGGCGGTGCCAAGCCGCTCTACGTGTTGACCAGCAAGGCCACCTTCTCCGGCGCCGAGGCGATGGCCTACGACCTGCAGCAGCAGGGCCGCGCGGTGGTGGTCGGCGAGCGCAGCGGCGGCGGCGCCAATCCGCGCCAGGGCTTCACCGTGCACCCGCACCTGGAGGCCACCATCCCGGTCTCCCGGTCGATCAACCCGGTCTCCGGCACCAACTGGGAGGGCACCGGCATCACCCCCGACATCGAGACCGACCCCGCCGAGGCTCTCGCGGTGGCCCACCGGGAAGCCCTGGCCGAGGTCGCGCGCCGCGGTGGTGACACCCACTCCGCCGCCGAAGCCCGCCGCCTGCTCGCCGGCGGAACCGAGGCCGGCCACGACGGCGAGCCCATCTGAGAGCCGCCGTCGCGCGCGACCGGCCGCGGTGGACAAGGCGGCGATCGACCTCCGCGCCCGGACGGTCGCGGCGGGACGGCGCACCGGGGACACCTTCGAACGTGAGGTGCCGAGTCGGGGCCAGGCGACGGCGGGGACGTCGCCGGCCTCACCCCGGCCGGGCTCGGAAGGTTCCGGCGCCCACCCGCTAGCCAGCCCGGTCAGTGCGGGAAAGGTCACTGAACACTACTTCCTGGTCGTGGTGGGCTACGAGTTCCACGGTTCCCGCGGCAGATCCACCGGACTCTTGCAGGGACTCCTTCTCGTCCACCTGCCCGACCTGCACGCCGTTGACGAGGAAGGTGAACAGGTAACCGGTCACACGGAGCGTCAGCCTGTTGCGAGCGCCCACGCCCGCGTGGATTGCGGAATTGTGCACGGGATCGGAACCAACCGGATCCGCGAAGGACGCATCCCACCACGTGCCGTCTCTGGTGATATTGAAGGACACATTCACGCCGTTGCGGAGAATGGTCAGTCCGAACCCTTCCTCGGCGGTGTCCGGAGGTTGCGCATGGACCAGGCGCGCGGTGACGGATATCTCGCCGTCCCCGACGGTGATGGCATCGTTCTTGCAGTCGGCCCACGAGTACACCGGATCCGGGCCGACATGGTAGCCGTCACTGCCGAAACGGCACGCGTTCGACTCGACCCAGCCAGCGCGGTGCTCTGCACGGGTAAGGTGATCGGTCAGTGGTCCGGTCGTCGGGGGAGGCGTCGGGGATGACTGCTGCTTCGCCTCTTCCGCGCTGATGGTCAGTTTGTGGATCGTTCCGCCCGACGCGTCGATGAACAGATCGTGCGAGTTGATCCTGATAGTGGTTCTGCCGTCGATTTCGGCAATCATTTCCTGATCGCTTTTGATGCGGTATACGTCGTCAACAAGACTGCCTTGAACCTTGTGGCGAAGTATGACGAAAGTGCTGCCGTTCGGTGGATGCAGAGCCCGCGAGGCATCTCCCTCGACACTGAAGAACCCCACCGGTGTGACGACCTCGGCACTGGCCTGAACCGATATTGATCCGTCGGTATCGATGGAGAACGTGATCGGAAGGAACGGTGGCTTCCAGTTGGCCGCAGCCCTGCCATGTGTCCCGCAGCCGACAAGTGTGACTGTTGCCAGCAACCACGCGGTCGCAACGAATCCCACCGGGGAGCGTCCACGGCCATTCATCGATACCCCTACCTGATCGATCGGGCTCGCGACGAGTGCTCTGCCCACAGTCTGCACCCCAGGTCGGCGTCTGACTTGCGGTGGTGGTCCCTGGGGGTGCAGCGGGGGAGGCCGACGGTCGGGTCGTCGGCGTGTACGAACCAGTGCGCCATGGACTGTCGGCGCCGGTGCGCACGTGATCACGCAGGCACGGCCCGGGCCGGACGGGGTCGAAGGGTCTCCAGCCCACCGAAGAGGGCCGGCCAGGCCCTGGTCGGCGGTGCGGACGGGCTGGGAGTCGGTCAGCCCGGCGCCCGATTGCGTGCCGCGGCCGCCGGCGACATCTTCCGCCAGCGGGCCTGGTGGAAGATCGGTTCGATGGCGACGACGCAGAACGCGTGCATGGGGTCGTTCGAGCCCCCGGGGTCGAAGAAGCCCACCATGTCGCCGAGGAAGCTCTCGCCGTGCTGATGGACGTGGGGGTCCTGGGCGACGCGGTCGCCGGCGGCGGTGAGCCAGTCGCCGATCCAGAAGAGAAGTTCGGCACGGGCGGTGATGACGATCGTCGCGGCGTACTCGGCGAAGCGTGCGGGGTGGCGATCGGCTCGGCGGCGGACGTCGTCGGGACGGTCGGGAGTTCGTGCCGCTGGGGCGGTCACCCTCAACGGCACCGAGGCGCGGCGCATCCTGTGCCGCAGATCCGGCCAGTCGGAAGGCCGTAGTCCCGTGTCCTCACGGGCCAGGAGCAGGGGCATCGGACGGGTGTCGCCGCTGGCGGCGGCCATCGGATGGGCACCCGACGGGACCGGGACGTAGATCGCGCTGTGCGGGCTCGCCGCGGCGACGCGGAAGAGAGCGCCG
The DNA here is from genome assembly GCF_039528135.1 of Kitasatospora nipponensis. NCBI lineage: Bacteria > Bacillati > Actinomycetota > Actinomycetes > Kitasatosporales > Streptomycetaceae > Kitasatospora > Kitasatospora nipponensis. Next base: position 18,739 of record NZ_BAAALF010000036.1, read on the forward strand.
AGTCGAAGAAGATCGGCGCGGCTGGCCTTCAGATACCCGACTTGGTGGGTGGGCGGGTGGACGAACGTACTGCGGAGCATGGGACCGGCGCTCAGGACCCGGCCAAGCCCGGATCCTGCAGCGGCAACCCGGTGGCTCGTCACCCGCAACCGCATCCGCCCGTCGTCAACCCCCATGCGCCCAGTACAACACGCGCGCCCGTGGCCGCAGGCTCCCCTCGACGCGCTGCGTGAGCCGGGGCCGATCCCGTCGCCGCCGCCGTGGGCGCCTGCTTCCAGCCGCCGTCGCCCCCCGCCTCGCAGCGGGCCGGCCGAAACCCCGCGAAGCCGGACATTCCGGGTTCCGCTCAGACGAGATTGGCTTCCGGGCGGGCCTCCTGAAGGGCGAAACGCTCGGCCCGCAGCGGGGACACGTCGACGAAGGGCTCGCGGCCGAGGTACAGGTCACGGATCACCTCGCCCACCGCGGGCGCCTGGAGGAAGCCGTGCCCGGAGAACCCGGTGGCGTACAGGAAGCGCGTGGGTCCGCAGGCCTCGCCGATCAGCGCGTTGTGGTCGGGGGTGGTCTCGTACAGTCCGGCCCAGCCGCCGGTGACGGGCGCCTCCAGCAGGGCGGGGGCACGCCGGCTGATCGCGGCGTGCAGCCGGGGCAGCCAAGCGTCCGAGACGGTCGTGCGGAAGCCCGGCGTCTCCTCGGGGTCGGACATGCCCAGTAGGACGCCGGGGCCCTCCCCGTGGAAGTAGAAGCTGCTGTCGAAGTCGATCGTCATGGGCACGTCGGACGACATCCCCGGCACCGCCCCGGTGACGGCGATCTGACGGCGCAGCGGCTGCACGGGCAGTTCCACGCCCGCCATGGCGCCGACCTCGGCCGACCAGGCACCGGCCGTGCAGATGACGTCGGACGTGGCGATCCTGCCCCGGGAGGTGAGGACCGCGGTGATGTCCGAGCCCTTCGTCTCGATGCCGGTGACCGCGCAGCGCCGGACGATCACCGCACCGTGGCGGCGTGCGGCGTCGGCGTAGCCCTGCACCACCGCCTCGGGGGTGCAGTGCCCGTCGTCGGGGGAGAAGGCCGCGGCCAGCAGCCCCTCGGTGCTGATCAGGGGGGACAGCCGCTGCGCCTCGGCCGCGTCGAGCATGCGGCTGGGCACGCCCAGAGTGTTCTGCAACCGCACACCGGCCTCGAACGAGGCGACCTGCTCGGGTGTCGACAGGAGGAAGAGGTACCCCACCCGGCGCAGTCCGATGTCGTGCCCCGGTTCCTCGCCGAAGCGGCCGAAGGCCTCCAGGCTCCGGGCGCCGAGCTGGATGTTCAGGACGTCGGAGAACTGCGCCCGGACTCCGCCCGCGGCCTTGGACGTGGAGCCGCTGGCCAGTTGGTCCCGCTCGACGAGCACCACGTCGCGCACACCGGCACGGGCGAGGTGGTAGGCGATGCTGGTGCCCATCACGCCGCCTCCGATGATGACGACCGACGCCCGTCCCGGCAGGACCCCGGCCGGCCGGGCCGCGCGCCCGCTCATCGCGCGGCCGCCGGTCGTCCGTCCACGGCCGCCGCTCGCTCGTCCGCGGCCCTGGCCGCGTCGACGACGGCCCAGGCCGCCGCCGCGTCCTGGAGGCCGAGGCCCACGCTGAAGTACAGGACGATGTCCTGCTCGCCGGAGCGCGCCGTCCGTTGCCCGGTCAGTACCTGCCCGAGGGGCACGAGGTCACCGGGCACGAGGTCGCCGCCGCCGATCGCGGCCACCACGGGACCCGCGTGTGCGGCGGCGGTCTGCGGATCGTCCACGACGACTGCGGCGGCCCGTCGCAGGGCCTGCGCGTCCACCTCGTGCCGGTCGGGTTCGAACGAGCCGACGCCCACCACCGTGGCGCCCGGCGACAGCCACCGCCCGCGCAGGACCGGTTCACGGCTGAGGGTGCAGGTGGCGACCACGGGCACGCCGTTCACCGCCTCCTGCGCGCTGTCCACCGCGTCGGCCCGCACCCCGAGTTCGTCGGCGATGCGCTCGGCGGCCAGGACGCGGTGCTTCTCGGTGGGACTCCAGACGCGCACCGCACGCAGCGGCCGCACCCGTGCGACGGCACGGGCGTGGGCCAGCGCCTGGGTGCCCGAGCCGAGCAGCCCCAACTCGTCCGCGCCCGGAAGCGCGAGCGCGTCGACGGCCACCGCACTCGCCGCGGCGGTGCGCAGGGTCGTCAGCGCGGTGCCGTCCAGCACCGCGACCACGGCCCCGGTCACGGGGTCGAGAACGACGACGACCGCGTTCACGCTGGGCAGGCCGTGGGCGCGGTTGGCGGGGTGGACGCTGCCGAACTTGGCGACCGCGCCGGTGTCCGCGGACAGGCGGGACACGTAGCAGAACATCACGCTGTCGTCGAAGCGGCTCGGATGCATGACCTTCGGCGGCAGGTCGGCCGTGCCGTGGGCGAGGGCGGTGAACGCGCGGCGCTGGGAGGCGATGGCCTCGTCCATGCGCAGCAGCGTCGCGACCTCCTCGGCCGAACAGAAGAGCGGACGGGTGGGCATGGGGGTCTCCTGGTTCGGCTCGGGGGAGGGACGAACGGCGGCCGGTCAGCGGCGCGGGGGCGGCTGCCCGGACCGTGATGGTGCGGCGTCGTGGTCCCGGGAGGGCTGCGGTGGCGGGGGTGTGCCGTGGTCCCGCGGGAGCCGCGGCGGCGGCGCGGGCCGCGCGTCCGGGGACGGGGGACGGCGGGACAGGACGCCGGCGGTGGCACCGGTCAGGACCAGGGCGGCCCCCAGGAGTTGCAGCCACGTCAGCCCGCTGCTCAGCAGCACCGCGCTGGCGACGATGCTCACCACGGGCTCCAGCATGCTGCCGATCGACGCGCGCGTGGGACCGATCAGGGTCATCCCGAGGAAGAAGCAGAGGATCGCCACGACCGTGGAGACCAGGGCCAGGGCGAGTACCCAGAGCCAGCCCCGGAACGCGAAGTCGAGCCGCAGGTCGCCGGTGGCCGCCCCGTACAGCAGGAAGGAGACCGCCGCGGCCGCCGAGACGCAGGCCGTCATCACCACGGGGTGCACGCGGCCGCTCACCCGGTCGCCGTACAGGATGTAGACGGTGTAGACCCCGGCGGCGCCGAGCACCTGTAGGACGCCGACGATGTTCAGGTCCGCCCCGATGCGGCCGAGCACGAGGGACACGCCCGCGAAGGACGCCAGGATCGAGCCGATGATGGCCAGCGAGGGCCGGTCCCGGCCGACGACGGCGGAGACGGTGGCCACCAGGGCCGGGTACACGTACAGCAACAGGGCGGCCAGCGCGGGCGAGATGTGCTTGACGGACGAGAAGTAGAGCGCTGACTGCGCTGTGTACAGGACCCCGCCCAGCACGACCAGCCGCAGGAGGTCCGCCCGCTTCGGGGGGCCGGTGCGGCGCGCGTGGCGGATCGCGTACGGGAGGAAGACCGCCGCCGCGAGGGCGAAGCGCAGGAAGAGCAGCGTGGGGAGGGTCAGCCCGTCGCGGTAGGCGAACGTGGCGAAGACGGGCATGAGCCCGAAGCCGGTCGCGGAGAGCCCGATGAGCAGGTAGCCCTTCAGCATTCGTGACCTCCTTCTGCGAGGGACGGGCATCCGGGCGGTCCCGCCGCGGCGGCACGGGGGATGGACGGCGCGGTCACTTGTGGAAGCCCTCCTGATCAGCCTCGGTCACCGTGACGGTACGGGGGCGCTCCGAGGGCAGGAGGAGGGAGTTGAGGGTCCGCCGCATGCTCTGGGCCGCGTCGGGCCGCGCATCGGCCACCTCCAACTCCACCTCCAGGAAGGACTCTCCGTCGTCCCCCGTGCCCACCTTCGTCGCGCAGCGCACCACGCCGGGCAGGGTCAACGCGGTCTGGCGGACGGAGCCGAGGGAGACCTTCTCGCCCCTGATCATCACGAAGTCCGACAGCCGGCCCCGGAAGTAGAGGTAGCCGTCCTCGATGCGGAAGACGTCACCGGTCGCGACGACCCCCGGGGCGGCCAGCGTCCGTCCGGCTCCCGGTGTGTCGGAGATCTTGCGCACGAGCGCCGTGTCGCTGGCGACCATGAGTTCACCGGTGTCCTCGTCGCCGGACGGCTCGCGCAGCCAGACCCGGACCCCGGGCAACGGCAGCCCCACGGAGGCGTACCGGTGCGGGGGTTCCGCGTGTGCGGCGAGGGTGGACACCCGCGGCCCGGCCTCGGTCAGCCCGTAGGTGAGGTAGAGCTCGCCGTCCGGACGGCCCGCCAGCAGCCGGGCCACCTGCTGCGGCGGTACGTGGTCACCGCCGACGGTGAGGGCCCGGACGCCCGACGGCACCCCCGTGGGTTCCTCGAGGAGCCGGCGGACGATCGTCGGCGTGATGGAGGAGTGGGTCACCCCGTGGTCCGCGATCTGTTTGAGGTACCCGGCCGGGGAGAAGGGCGGCCCGGACACCACCACCCTGGCACCGCACCCGTACGCGGCCAGCACCTGCGCGACCATCGCGTACGAGTAGTACAGCGGCAGGTTGACGAGGACGGTGTCGCCCGCGTGCATCCCCACGGCCCCGGCATGCCGCTGCGCGTTGCGCAGCAGGGACGAGGCCCGGTGCAGGCAGGCGCTGGCGGCCCCGGACGTCCCGGAGGTCGACATCAGCACGTCCCCTGCCCGGTACGGGGGCGGGCCGCTGGCCTCGTTCAGCAGGACGGCCGCGCCGCCCGGGACCGGGTGGGCGCGCGGGACGCCGTAGCGCTGCGGGTCGGGCCGGGCGGCGATCAGCGCGGAGACGTCCAACTGCCGGGCCAGCCTGCGGATGCGCGCCGAGGGGGTCGCCGGGGCGACGGCGAGCGGCACGAGCCCCAGGAGCAGGGCGGACAGGTAGAGGCGCAGCATGGGCAGGCAGTTGGAGAGCGCCAGCAGCACGGCGCTGCCGGGCGGCAGACCCAGCGCGGCCAGCGCGGCCAGGGTGTCGTCCAGCGACGGCTTGGGGCCGTCCGCCGCGCCGGGCTCACAGGAGCGGTCCAGGAACTCGGCGACCCGCCGGTGTTCTAACAGGAGGTCATCCGTGGCAGACATCCGTGGTGTCCCTTCATGGCCGCTGCACCGCGTCGGCGGTCGGCGGGTCGGTGAGCAGTTTCCGGGCGAGCCCGGCGCCGTCGGCACCGTCGTCGGCGGCACCGTCGTCGGCGGCACCGTCGTCGTCGGGCGTCCCGGCACGGAGCACCACGCAGGTCGCCGTGCACGCGTCGCCGTCCTGCCGGTACCCGGCCCACAGCACGTACCTCGCCTGGCCGGTGTGCAGCCAGTGCCCGGCCAGCGCCGTGGCGACGTCCGCGGCGTCGTCGGGGTCCGCCTCCAGGACCAGGGACGGGCCCCGCAGACCGAGGGTGAGGCAGGTGAGTCCGGCCAGGATGCCGGGGTTGGAGCCCGCGAACCGCAGGGGCGAGACCCGGCCGCGCGCCGTGTCCCGGGCGATCCTGAGGTGCGTGGGCAGGGCCCGGCCGTCGTTGGTGACCAGGACGGCGACCTCGTCGGGCTCCGCCAGGACCTCCTCCCGGCAGGGGGCGAGCGCCTCCTCGGCCGCGGAGACGATCAGCCAGGCGACCGGGTCGGCGTAGAAGGACGGTCGGTTGCGCGTGCAGGAGGCGGGGTCGGCGACGGACCGGGTCGCGTGCCCGGCGACGGCGAGCGGCAGGGGCGGTGTGCGGCCGCCGGATCCGGAAGGCACCGCGGTGGACGGCTCGATCCCGGTGGGCGGCTCGGAGTCGAAGAGCAGGCAGGTGTTGAATCCGCCGAACCCCAGGGTGAGGCTGATGCCTCGCGTCCCGTGCGCCTTCTCCGGCCCCCCGCGGGGCAGCCGCAGCGACAGCCCCGGCAGCGGGGTGGAGAGCCCGTGGAGGGGAGGCACCAGTCCCTCCCGGAGGGCGAGCACGGTGGCCACCGCCTCGATCGCCCCGGTGGCGCCGAGACTGTGGCCGAGCGCCCCCTTGGTTCCGAAGACCACGGCGGCGGGCCCGGTCCCGACACAGCCGAACAGCCGCTGGACGGCGGCGGCTTCGACCTCGTCGTTGAGCGGGGTGCCGGTGCCGTGCGCGCAGATCACGGCCACGTCGCCGGGCACGCTGCCCGACCCGGCGAGGCCGCGGCGCACCGCGGCGGTCACGGTGCGCCCGGACGGGTCGGGTGCGGTCAGCCCGGAGGCGTCGTTGGCCGAACCCGCGCCGCTCAGCGTCGCGTACACCCGGGCACCGCGGCGACGGGCCGCGGCGGCGCCCTCCAGCACCAGGAAGCCCGCGCCCTCACCGAGGGTCATGCCGTCGTGCGCCACGTCGAAGGCGCGCAGCCCGGTGGGGCTCATCGTGCCGAGTGCGGAGTGACCGAGCCGCTTGGCCTCGGTCAGGACGTCCACCCCGCCGGCCAGGAAGATGCCCTCGCCGTCGCCCTCGCGGAGCAGTGCCCGGGCGAGCAACAGGCTGTCGGCCCCCGCCGAGCAGGCGGTGGTGACCACCAACGGCCGCCTCCGGTGACCGAGTTGGCGGGCGGCCGCCACGGCCCAGTCCTGCGGCGGGTCCTCGCAGTCGATGCGGGCGTCGAAGCTGGTGCCCGGAAGGAGGGTCAGTCGCCCGTCGTCCGCCGCCACGCCCGCGTCCCGCAGGGCCGCGGTCATGGTGCGCACCGCGAGGGCGACCTGCCGGTCCCAGGCCTCCCGGCCTCCGGGGCGGTAGGCCGGGGAGGGCACGGCGGCGACCCGTTCCGTCCGCAGCCGGTGCGGTGACGCTTGGTCGCCGACACCCGTCGTCCCGGAGCAGAGCCGCTGCCACACCTCCTGGAGGCCCTCGCCCAGCGCGGTCGCCCACGCCATGCCGGTGACGACGACCTCGGGCCCGGCACTCACCACAGCTGACGGCCGAGGTCCGAGGCCTTCCTGCGGGTCAGGGTTCCGCGGAAGGCGGCGACCGACAGGCCGTCGACGGTCGCCTGGCACGAGAAGAAGAACGTGGTGCCGACCAGCCGGTCGGCCCGGACGTCGAAGATCACCTGGTCGCCGGGGACGACGGGCCTGGTGAACCGCGACTTGACGGAACCGATCAGTGTCAGCTCGTCGTCGGCCAGCCGGCTGGTGCTCATCTGGTAGAGGATGATCCCGGACTGCGCGAAGGCCTGCATCAGGTGGCTCCCCGGGTAGATCGCCCGTTCCGGGAAGTGTCCCGCGATGGCGTCGAGGTTCCCGGAGACCGACAGCAGGCTCTTGAGGAAGACCCCGGGCTCGTGGTCGGTGATCCGGTCGATGTAGATCATCGGGTGGCGGTGGCGCAGCCACGTCTTGAGCTCCGAGAAGCCGATCTGCCGGTCGCCACCCTGCTGCGGCTCCTGGGCCGGGGGCTTCGCCGCTGCCGTACGTCCGCCTGGCTGCGTCGTCGTGTCAAGCTGCATCGGGGACGATCCCTTTCAGAGTGTGACGGACAGCCGCAGGCAGCGGCACCGGGCCGCCGGTCGTCGGGTGGACGGCTGCGAAGGTGAGGGTGCCGGAGGCGAGTTCGGTGCGTGAGCCGTCGGTCTCCTCGCGCAGCAGACTGGCCGCCACCCGGATCCGGGCGGCCCCGACGTGCTCCACGACGACCTCCCCGGCGATCGGGTCCCGGTAGGCGCCCGGCCTGCGGTAGCGCACCGTGAGCTCGGTGACGGCGAGGTCGGCGCCGAGTTCGGCGATCCGGGCCAGACCTGCGCCGTGTTCCTCGAAGTGGTCGAGGACGAAGGTCTCCAGGAGGGAGACGTACCGGGAGAAGTGGACGACCCCGGAGGCGTCGGTGTCGACGTGCTCGATCCGGCGCCGTACCGTACCGACGGCGGCAGCCGGGGCGTCCGCCGAGGTCACAGCGTCTCCTGGAAGCGCCGGGTGCCCTCGCCCAGCCGGTCGACGATCTCGTCCGCCTGCGCCTGGCTGGTGATCAGCGGCGGTGCGATCCGCATCGTCGGGTACACGTAGCGCAGGCCGTGGGAGCGCTTTCCGGCACCGGCCATGAACTCGACGTACACCCCGGCCGAGATCAAGTGGGTGCGCAGGACGTCCAGTTGGGCCGATGCGGCCTCGGACAGCTCCACGCCGTGCATGACGCCCAGGCCCCGCGTGTGCGTGAAGATCCCAGGGAAGCGCTCGACGAGCCCGGACTGCAGCCGGTCGGCCAGCCGTGTGCCCAGTTCCGCGGAGTGCTTGAGCAGCCCCTCGCTCACCAGGTGGTCGATGCCGTCGAGCAGCACGGCGCAGGTCAGCGGACGCAGGTCGGAGGTGGAGATGGTGCCCGTGGCACGGGCCCGCAGCTCGCGGCGGGCGATGACCAGGGAGGTCGACAACGCGCCCATGCCCAGGCTCTTGCCGATCACCGTGATGTCGGTGGGGACCGGTCCCTGCGCGTCGTGCATGCCGAACCAGCGGCCGGTCTTCGCGAAGGTCAGCACCTCGTCGGCGACCAGCCAGGTGTCGTTGTCCCCGCACATCCCCGACAGGCGGCGCAGGTACCCGGGCGGGGGCAGCAGGATGCCGGCGTCGCCTTGGACGGGTTCGACGAAGACGGCGAGCAGCCGCTCGGAGTTGGCGGCGAAGTACTCCTCCAGCGCACCCTCGTCGCCGAACGGGATGTGCTCCACCCGCAGGCCGTAGTCGTGGTCCGCGACGGGACCCGGCAGACCCACCCGGTAGTGCCGGCGGTTGAGGAACGGCAGCAGGCCGTGGGTCCAGCCGTGCCAGGCGCCCTCGAACGCCAGGATGGTGTCCCGCTTCGCGCGCTCGGGGCGGTGGCGCAGACGCCTGGGGTCGAACCGCGACTCGAGGACCAGCCGCAGGGCCAGTTCCACTCCCTCGGAGCCGGAGTTGCGGCCCGCGACGTGGTAGGCGTCGCCGGGGAAGTGGTCCGTCCACAGCCCCTCGGCCCCGAACAACCGGTCCAGCAGGACCGCCCGTTCGCGGGAGGCGATCTCGTCGGTCACGTAGCCGGTATCGGTGACGGCCCGTTGCAGGGAACGCCGCACGGTGTCGTGGCCGGCGCCCAGGCAGGCGCTCCCGTAGCCGCCGCTGGCGTCGAAGAGGGTGAAGGTCTCACCGCGTCGGGGCCCGGCGAGCTCGACCGCCTCCAGTTCGACGCCCCGGGCGCCCAGGCAGGCGAACGGCAGGGGCGGGCGGCCGTAGTGGTTGTAGTGCATGGACTGACTTCGCTGGAGCTGGTCGAGTTCGGACTCGGTGAGCCGGGTACTGACTGGCGCGGACAACGGTGTCTCCGTCCCTGACGATGCGATGGGTTGATCGCTGCAGTGCACGTGTACGGTGCCGGCGGGGATGCCCCGATGGCGCCGGCCGGTGGAGCGGGGCCGGTGCCGAACCGATGGGCCGCGGCAAGGGTCAGCCGGCGGACTGGGCGGTGTTCTCCTGCTCCTTCAGCAGCCGCTCCACGAGACTGACGACCGTGCCGAGGGTGCCGAAGTTCTCGGGTGAGAAGTCGTCCTCGGAGACGGTGATGCCGAAGTTCTCCTCGCACAGCACGCGCAGCTCCACGAAGCCGAGCGAGTCGAGCCCGTAGACGTCCCGCAGGCTGTCGTCCGCGTCCATCCGGCCGACCGGGACCTCCACCATGAGTTCGGAGGAGAGCAGTCCCTTGATGGTCTGTGCCACGTTCGTTCCGTTCACTCGGATCTCCTGTTCGACAGCCCTGACCAGGGCGCGTCGCGCAACGCCGCGACAAGGATTCGTGTGGGGAAGGGATGAACCAGATTGAACGATGCCCCGCATGATGTCCACAAGTGGCTCCGGCAAAGTTGGCGGCATTCACCACCTTGCGGCCAGCCGCACATCCACTGCGGAACCATCACGCCGCAGGTGGGGCACGGAGCGGGTCGTCGGGGAATCCTCCGTCAGGGATGTCAGGTTCGCGCCACCCGCCCCACGGGTGCTCCCCCGGCTGCTGGGCACCGCCCGGCGCGGACCGGGTCGCGCACGGGTCGTCGTGTTCCTGACGCCCGTGATCAATTCCACACCGCTCGAAGAGAGTTCAAGGTTCTCTCGTTGCCGACGCGCGGGGCGGCGACAGCCGGGACGGGGGCCCGGCAGTCCGCTCGGCGAACCTTTCTGACGGCTCGTCAGACCAGGACTGCAACACCGGTGCGCTGTCGATGGCTTGCACGCCGCGCAGGCCGGCGATCCGCGTACTCGGGTACGTGTGCAGCGCCGGGATGTCGCGTGTCGCCGGCGAGGCGTGGAGGTTGGTGGACCCGCTCGTGGCGGCGACGAATTCCAGGACGCCCGGAACCTCACCGCCGAGCTGGTGTCCGTCCTGCGTGGGGACGCCGGGCAGGGGGCAGGTGCCGCCGGGGCCGCTGTCGGGTGGTTCTCCAGTGCTGCCACTCTCGCTCTCGGTCACGGCTCGTGGGGCGGTGGCGCAGGGCTGGTGGCGGGTGGCCAGACGACGCTGAGCACGCGGTTCGCCCAGTCGTCGGGGATGCCGGCGATGGTGACGTGGCGGGCGTAGAAGGAGCCGATGAGCATGCTCGTGAGCGCGTCCAGATCGACTGAGCCAGGGAGGTCGCCGGCTTCCAGGGCGTGCCGGAGCAGGGCCCGTCGTGGCTCGACGATGTGCGTCCTGAACAGGTCCAGCAACTCGGGGTGGCGTGCCTCCTCGGTGAGCAGAGAGCCGAGGACGGCCAGAGCGGGGGTGGCCCGCAGGTTGCCGTGGAAGTTCTCCAGGATCGCCAGGGCATGGGCGCGGGGGGTCGGGGCGTCGGCGGGCGGGTCCTCGACCCGGAGCGATCCGATCACGGCGGCGACCAGCTCCGCCTTGTCCCGGTACCGGCGTCGGAGGCTGGGCACGGTGGTGCCCGCGTCGGCCGCCACGGCTTCCAGGGACATGCGCGCGTAGCCGAACTCGCCGAGCCGGCGGGCGGCGGCGGACAGGATCGCCCGGTCCAGGGCCGGGTCCCTCGGCCGTCCGGGCCTTGTCTGCGAATTGCTCATTACATTACGATAGCCGACCGGAACGTAATTCAACGGGGAGGGAATGCCATGACCGAGTCGCTGCCCGCGGGCGCCGTCGTCCGCGCCTCGCGCGCCACCTTCGACCCGAGCCGGTTCGCCGAGGTCGAGGCCCTGTCAACGAAGCAGGCGCAGTACCTGGCCCCGGCCGTCGAGCGACTGCCGGGGCTCATCCGCTTCTACGCGGGCGTCTCGCCGGACGGCTCGATGCTGCAGCTCAGCGTCTGGGACTCGGAGGAGCATGCGGCGCAGCTGAGTCACCTCCGGGAGATGGTCGTCGTCGCGCGCGGGGAGATGGAGGCGGTCGGCGTGACGTTCAGCCCGATCGCCACCTACCCCCTCAGCTGGACCATCTGACCTGACACGGCGATGTCGAGGCCAGCCGGGTCGTCGAGGTTCGGGGGGGCTGACGACGAGGCCGGTACCCGGCGCCGGCGCGGGGATCGACCTGTGAACCAACGAGTGCGGCGACACCGGACCGTCTCCCGGCGGCTCCGGGCGGCACACGGCGCGGCAGCTGCCACCGACTAGGCTTGTCACAGGGCCAGCCACGCGCCGGTCCTGGCAGCCCGCGGTCGGCGCGGACGGGGCCGGGCAGGCGAGGTCCTGCAAGGAGGCCGTCATGACCGCCACGGCCAACCGCGGCGAGATCGAAGCGGACATCAAGGAAACCCTGGGCCTCGTGCCGCACTTCTTCCAGAGCATCCCGACCGAGCTCCTCGGGCCGGAGTGGGAGATCTTCAAGAGGATCGAGCTCGGCGAGACCCTGATTCCGAACAAGTACAAGGAACTGATCGGCGTCGGCCTGCACGCCGAGACCAAGTGCCGCTACTGCAGTCTCTTCCACACCGAGGCCGCGAAGCTCTTCGGTGCGACGGACGAGGAGATCCAGGAGGCCGTCCACTACGCGAAGGCCAGTCTGGGGTGGAGCGCGTACATCAACGGCATGCAGGAGGACTACGACCAGTTCGCCGCCGAGCTCGCCCAGGTCGCGGACTACGTCCGCTCCAAGGCCGCCTGATGGAGCTCGAACGGGTCCGACCGTTGGTGCTGCGCGGCACGTTCCACGCCTACGAGCTGGCCGCGCTCGTCGCGGCGGCCCGTTACGTGGTGGAGTCCGCCCCCGCCGAGGTCCCCCGGGAGGCGCTCGACCAGCTCACGCGCCTGCTGGCCGACTACGACCAGCAGGTACGCGAGCTGGCTACGACGTAGTCACCCGTCGGACCTCCCCGCAAGGAACCGGCCCGCAGGGCTGCCCCGGGTGGGCTCTGCGGGTACTGCGGGCGGACCTGGCGGGGCGGACCGTCGACGTGCGCGGACCGGTGCTCCGGTGGGCGATCCGCGACGGGCCGGTCCGGCCGTCGAAGGGACCGATCGAATCTGAAAGGTGATGGTGAAAATGCCCGTTGTTCTGACGTTGCGCTGGGACGGCGTCACGCCGCAGCAGTACGACCAGGTCCGCGACCTGGTCCGCTGGGAGCAGGACACGCCCGACGGCGCGTTGCTGCATGTCGCCTCCTTCGAGAACGGCGCGCTGCACGTGACCGACGTGTGGAGTTCGGAGTCGGACTTCCAGCGTTTCTTCAACGACCGGGTGGCCGCCGCGGTCAAGGAGAGCGGCATCGAGGGTGAGCCGCAGTACGGTTTCCGGCCTCTCCACCGCCGTTTCGTCGCCCCCGGCGTCGCCGGTGCCGCCGGCTGATCGGCCGCTTCCTCCCTGTGGGTCGGGGCGGGCCACCGGCTCAGCCCCGTTGATCCGGTGGCCCGTCGGATGCGCTTGCCCCTGTCGATCGTGACCCTGGCCGGCCCGGTGCGGTCGTGGGCCGGCCGGACGGAGCAGGGCGCCTACGGAACGTGACCCGGCGATGCCCGGGTGATCAGAGCCGTCGCATCCGGTAGACGCAGGTCCGGTAGGGCATCTCGACGCTGTGGCGGCCGGCCAGGGCCGGGTCGGTGGCGGCCAACTCGGCGATCTCGCGGTCCAGGCGCGCCTGTTCGGCGGCGTCGGCGGTCAGGTAGGTGGAGCGGGACCGCACCAGGTCGACCAACCGGTCCGTCGGGACGGTCACGGTGTGCTCGGTCAAGCCACGTTCGGGTTCGGTGAACCATGGCGTCACCGGCCCGTACTGCCAGGCACTTTCCAGGCCGTACCCCTCGGGGCCGACGATGCCGGAGAGCGCGGCCGCCCACGGGGTCCGCTCGTCGCGGATGTTCCACAGCGCGGCGAAGACGCCGCCCTCGCGCAGCACCCGGTGAATCTGCGGCAGCGCGTCCTGCGGGGTGAACCAGTGGTACGCCTGCCCGACCACGACGGCGTCGACGGACCCGTCCGGCAACGGGATGTCCTCGGCGCTGCCGGCGAGCACCCGCGTGCCCGGGTGGCGTTCGGTGGCCACGGCGCGCATCTGCTCGTCGGGCTCGACCGCGATCACCTCGTGGCCGGCGGTGCGCAACACACGGGTCAAGAGCCCGGTGCCCGCCCCCAGGTCCAGGACGCGCACCGGCTCGGCGCCGACGGCCCAAGTCACCGCCCGCACCGGGTAGGTGGGCCGGATCGAGTCGTACAGGCGGGCGGCGGGACCGAAGGACAGCGCAGCGTTCGACATGCTCGTGAGCGTACCCGGACGGGACTGGGGCAGTCGGCCCGCGCGCGGTGATCGTCGCCCGGGAAAGCAAAACCATCCAACATTTTCCGATGCCGTTCTGCTCGTGCTGCAACAAATATTGCCGCGACTGCCCGGGTGCGGCGGCGGAGCAGCACTGCTGCCGCGGCCTGCTGCTGGCGGCCGACGACCCGGCCGGCGCGCGCGAGGCGTTCGACCGCTGCCGGGACGCCTGGACCGCGGTCGGACGGCCCTACCCGGCGGCGCTCGCCGCGGAGCGGGCCGCTCTCGCGCAGGCGGCCGTGGAGCCCGGCGCGGCGGTCCTCCTGCTCGCCGAGGCCGCCGAGGAGCTCGCCGCCCTCGGCGCGACCAGCGACGAGTCACGCTGCCGCCGACGGCTGCGCGCCCTGGGGCACGAGAGCGCCAACCCCCGCGGCCGCAGCGGCTACGGAGCCCGGCTCTCGCCGCGCGAGGAGCAGGTCCGCGACCTGCTCGCCGACGGGGCCTCCAACAAGGACCTCGCCGCCGCGCTCTTCCTCTCCCCGCGCACCGCCGAGCACCACGTGGCGAGCGTGCTGCGCAAGTTGGGCACCACCCGGGCCGGGCTCGCCCGCGGCGAGGACCCCGGCCGGCGGTAGCGCGAGGGGGAGGCCGTCCGCCCGTGCGCGGCACAGGGGCGACGCCACCATCCGGGGTAGATCAAATCGAGACCTCACGGCCCCGACAAGCCGCCGACCTGCACCTACCCAACGGGCCGTCACGGATGTAACGTCGAGCGCCCCACTCCGAGAGGACGAACATGGCCCTCCCCGACGACTGCACCCTGCTGCGCGCCCACCACGTCGAAGGACTCACCGAGGACGGCCTCGCCGCCCGCTACGACGTGCCCGTCGACCAGATCAACGCACGGTTCGCCGCCATGAGGCGCGCCATCGACACCGTGAAGAACCGTGAGACCACCGAGCTGATGGCCGCTATCCGCCACTACAAGGCCACCGGGGACGGCGCCGAGGACACCGTCCGGCGTGCCCACCGGCGCGGCTGGACGCCCGAGTGGATCAGGAGCAGGACCGGCGTCGACATCGACACCGTCCACCGGATCCTCGCCGGCGCGGACTGAAGCGGTCGCGGGTCGGGGCGGTTCCGCTGCTGCCGGCCCGCGAAGGGGCGCCGCGACACACCAGGTCTTCCACGGCCTTGCTCCCTCGAAGTGATCGGATCCGGGTATCTAATGACGGTTTGTCCTGATTTTTCATCAGGCGCCCGGTGATGCTTGCGTCTAGGTGGGCTGCGGGGCGCCTCATCGCGAGGAGAGGTGAACCCGCGGATGAGTGCTCGTGCTCGTGAAGAGGGCGATCTGCCGTGCTACCGGGTCAGCCGTGAGCGGCCACGGCGTGCGGAGCGTGGAGTGGGGGCGGTACCGGTGGCGTACGCGCTGCTGTCCGGGGTGGCGCTGCTGGCGGCCGCGGTTCCACCGGCGGCGGCCGCGCCGGTGGGGGCCGCGCCGGTGCGGGCGCAGCGGGCCGATCCCTCGCAGACCCTGACGTTCACGGGCGCTCCGCAGACCGTGACGGTTCCGGCGGGGGCGGTGGTGACGATCACCGCGGACGGCGCCGGCGGCGCCGACAACACCGGCGGCGGCTGCACCGTCACGGGGACCGGTGGGACGGGAGCGCGGGTGGTCACCACCCTCCCGCAGACCGTCGCACCGACGACCTTCACCGTCACCGTCGGCGGCACCGGCGGCAAAGGCTGCAACGGCACCGGGACGGGGGGTGCCGGCGGGTTCAACGGCGGTGCCTCAGGGGGGAGTTACCCGCTCACCGGTTTCCACTTCGAAGGTCCCGGCGGGGGCGGTGCCTCCAGCATCAGCATGGGCGCCTCCTTGCTGGTGGTCGCCGGCGGCGGCGGTGCCGCCGGTGGCACCGGTGGCACCGGAGCGGGCTCCCCAGGGGGGAACGGAGGCAACGGCGGGATCACGCCGGATGCCACCGCCGGCACCGCGGGAACTGCCACCGGGCCCGGGGCCGCGCCGGGGCAGGGCGGTGGCGGTGGAAAGACCAGCACCAGCACCGGGGGTCCCGGCGGGCTCTCCGGCACCGCCGCGCCCTGTGCGGTCGTGAACGGCGGGTCGGGGATCGGGTTCTTGGGCACCGCGGTCGGTACCGGCGGCGCGGGCGGCACCTTCGCGGGCGGCTGCGCCGCCAGCGTGATCGGTACCGGTGGTGGCGGTGGCGGCGGGTACTTCGCCGGTGGGGGTGGCGGCAGCGGCGGCGTCAACAGCAGTGGCACCGCGGCGGGCGGCGGCGGTGGCGGTGGAGGCAGCAGCTTCGCCGGCCCCACGGGGACCGGCACGAGCTATGCGCTGTCGACCGTGGGGACTGCGAACCACAACGGCCAGGTGATCATCTCGTACACGCTCGCGTCCTTGACCGTCACCAAGACCCACACCAAGGACTTCACCCAGGGACGGGACGGCACCTACACCATCACCGTGGGCAACGCCGCCGGGGCCGCCCCGACCACCGGCGCCCCGGTCACCGTGTACGACACCCTGCCTCCCGGGCTCAGCGCCGACAGCATCAGCGGCACGGGATGGACCTGCACCCTGAACATCCTCACCTGCACCCGGAGCGACGTCCTCCCCGCCGGGAGCAGCTACCCTCCCATCACCCTGAAGGTCGACGTCTCCTGCTCGGCGCGCGCCGAGGTGACCAACCGCGCCACGGCCCTCGGTGGCGGCGACCCGGACTCCCACACCGCCGCCGACCCCACCAAGATCAAGGGCTACGGGCACGACGAGCGCTGTGAGCGCCACGAGCACTGGTAACCCGAAGGATCCGTGCCAACGGCGGGGCGCGTCCATCCGGGCGGCCCCGCCGTTGCGCGCGCCGCTGATCAGTGGCGGGTACCCGGCGAGCGCCGAAGCCGGCAGCGGTTCATCGGTGTCCGCCGGCGCGGGCCGCGGACGCCTCGTCGTGCCAGGCGTCGGCCAGGGCAGTCGGCTGCGGGGCCGGTGCCGGCTGCGCGGGGGCGCGCAGGCTGCCGTAGCGCTCCATGCGCTGCCAGCGCAGTCGGGTCCCGGCCAGCGCGGTGCAGAGCGACTGGATCACCACGAGGTACATCAGCTGCCGGTAGACGAACTGTTGCAGCGGGAGGGCCCACAGCGCGCCCGGGCGTTCGCCGTCGAGCCGGAAGGCGTACCAGCCCATCAGGAGCTGGAGCAGCAGGAAGGCACCCCACAGCCCAAGGATCCGGACCGGGTCCAGGAAGACCAGGCCGTAGACGGCGAACACGTCCACGACGGGGGCGAGCAGCGGCAGCAGGACCTGGAAGAGCATCAGGTAGCCCAGTCCGCGCCGGCCGAGCCGGCCCGCCGGGCCGCGCTGGAGGAGTGCGCCACGGTGTTTCCACATGGCCTGCAGCGTGCCGTAGCACCAGCGGTAGCGCTGCTTCCACAGGGCACCGAGCGAGGCCGGGGCCTCCGTCCAGGCCTTGGCCCGTTCCTCGTAGACCACGCGCCAGCCGGCTCGGCACAGTGCCATGGTCAGGTCGGTGTCCTCGGCGAGGGTCTCCTCGCTGACACCGCCGACGCCCAGCAGCGCCGAACGGCGGAACCCGCCCACCGCGCCCGGCACGGTCGGCATGCACTGCGCGAGGTCGAAGAGCCGGCGGTCCAGGTTGAAGCCGACCACGTACTCGATGTGCTGCCAACGACCCAGTAGGCCACCGCGGTTGACGACCTTGGCGTTGCCCGAGACGGCGCCCACCCGGGGGTCGGCGAACGGCTGCACCAGCATCCGGACGGCGTCCGGCTCGAAGACCGTGTCGCCGTCCACCAGGACCAGCAACTCGCAGGTCGCGGCGCCGATCCCGGTGTTCAACGCGGCGGGCTTGCCGGCGTTCCGCTGCCGGATCACCCGGACCCAGGGCGGCAGTCGCAGGGACTCCAGGAGATCGGCGGTGCCGTCGGTGGAGCCGTCGTCGACCACGATGATCTCGACGGGATGGTCGGAGGCGAGCAGCGAGCGCACGGCGGCCTCGATGCCCGCGCTCTCGTTGTAGGCCGGGACGATGACGCTGACCGGCTGGGTGACCGGCGGCCCCCAGGGGGTGCCGGCGAGGCGGCTGTGCCGGCGGGCGGCGACCAGAACGGCCGCGGCCCGCAGCACGCTCAGTGCCCCCGCCGCGTAGAGCAGCCAGCCGATGAACCCCAGCATCCGGTCGCTGGACCAGAGCACGGCGATCAGGGCCAGCCCCTGCCAGTGGTCCACGGTCCTGGCCGGCTTCATCGGCGAGGGCAGCCCGACGGCGTCGGAGACCGTGGCGAAGTGGAAGCCGGCGCCCTGCAACCTGGGCAGCAACTGCTCCAGCGCGGCGACCGACTGCGAACGGTCGCCGCCCGCGTCGTGCATCAGCACGATCTGCCCCTGGTGGCCTGCCGGGGTCGCGTTGTCGATGATCCGCTCGATGCCGGGGCGGCGCCAGTCCTCGCTGTCCTGGGTGGTGAGAACGGTCAGGTAGCCCTGCCGGCCGGCCTGTTGGACGGCCTGCCAGTCGCGGTCGGTGAGCGCGTCGTCGGTGGAGGAGTACGGCGGGCGCAGGAGCGAGCTGGTCTGCCCGGTGGCGCCGGCCACCGCCAGCTGCGCCTCGCGCAGTTCGAAGGTGCGCTGCCAGGCGGGCAGGGAACCGAGGTCGGGGTGGCTGAAGGTGTGGATGCCCAGTTGGTTGCCGTCGGCCAGGATCTGCCGGGTCAGCCCGGGGTTGGCCGCGACCTGGTCGCCGATCACGAAGAAGGTGGCGTGCACGTGGAAGCGGCGCAGCACGTCGAGGATCTGCGGAGTCCACCGCGGGTCGGGGCCGTCGTCGAAGGTGAGCGCGATGGTGTTCGGTCCCGGGGCCGCGGTGCGTGGCTGGTCGGCGGCGGCGTCGATCACCGGCCCGCCGTGGACGACCGCGCTCGGCACGGTGGCGTTCGGGCCCTGGGAGAGGGCGGCCTCGTCGGCGGCGGTGCCGTACAGGTGCTGGGTGTAGCCCTGGATCAGCAGCGCCGCGGCCAGCGTCAGCACGGTGACGGTGAGCAGCAGCCAGTGGGTGCGCAGCGGCACGGAACGGACACTGCCGTGCCGGCCCGGGGTCCGGCGGCGGCGTTGGGACATGACGGCTGCTCTCTGCGTGCTACGGATGGGGCGTGTGGACGGGATGGCTGTGGCTGGGTGGGCCGCCGGGCGTCGGGCCCACGGGTGGGCCGGCCGTGGTGGGCGAGGGTGCGGGCGTGGTGGACGGGGCGGTGGCGGTCGGAGGACCGGAGGGGTGTGCGGCGACCGGGAGGGGAGCGGCGCCGGGCGCGGAGGCGTGGTGCCCGCTGGGCGTGGACCGGGCGGGGCCGGCGACGCCGCCCGGTCCCTGCGAGGGGGCGGCCGCGGTCGGTGCCGGGGGCTGGGCGGCCGGGCCCGGCGGGGCGCTGGTGGCAGGTGGCCCGGGGAGCGGCAGGAAGGGCGAGTTCACCGTGGGTCCGCCCAGTGCGCTGCTCACCAGGAGCACGACGTATCCGGCGGCGGGAACGGCGAGCAGCCGGCCGGCCCGGCGTACCCGGCGTTGGCGGCGGCCGGAGCCGTCGACGAAGACGGGGGCCGCCACGGCGGGCCCCGGTGGGCCCGGCGGGGCCGGGAGGTCGGCCCTGACTGGGGCGAGTTCCAGCGTGTCGTCGGTCACCGCAGGCTTTCCGGGTTGAGGGCATGCCGAAGGGCGTGCCGAGGACAGGAGGGGCGTTGGCGGCGGGTCAGGGACCTTCCCCGGTCCGGCCGACCCCAGCCGGACCGGGAGCCCTTGGTGCGCCGCGGGGTCAGCGGAACCGGGGGATTCCGTCGACCCCGCGCAGGCCGGCAGCCGTCTTCGCACCGGTGGTGCTGCCGGTGATCCGGTGGGGTGGCGCGTCCGGGGAGACCGCCACCCTTCCGGAGTCCTTGGGGGGTTACTGCTTGGTGTGGCCGCTCGGCGTGGCATCGGGTGGTGCGGGCGTGTGGGTGTGGGCGCCCCTGTCGTCGGTGGGGGTGGGGACGACCACGGGGGTCGGCTTGTCGGGGTGTGGGGTGGCATCGCTCTTGCCGTGCGCCGCGGCCGACGGGTCCGCATCGCTCTTGCCGTGCGCCGCGGTCGACGGGTCCGCGTCGCTCTTGCCGTGGCCGGCGCTCGCGTCGGCGTCGGCGCTCTGCGCGGTGGCATCGGGCGTCGTGCCGGCTCCGGCCGTGGCGGCCAGTTTCCCGCAGTACGCGTCGACCTGGCTCGAGGTGCCCGCCGCGTGCCTCAGTGGGTCGAACCGGGGGTCGGCGGTGGACTGGCCCGCGCTGCGCCAGTCCCGGCAGAGCGCGCGCAGGGCCGAGGCGCCGCCCGTCGTGTCCGGCAGTGGCTTGGCGACGGCCGGTCCCCGGCCGTCGCCACTCGGCGCGCCGGTGGGGGCGGCCGCGGGGCCGTCGTCCGGCCCGTTGCCGCCGAGGACCTTCGGGAGGTTCCCGGTGCTCGCGGCGACGGCGACGCCGCCCGGGGGGGCGTCGGCGTGCGCGGCGGCGGCGATCTTGGCGGCGAGGGACCGCGAAGGTGCGCAGCCGGCCACTGTTCTTCCTCTCCGTGCGCGGGGGGCGGGGGCGGTGAGGTGGGCGGACCGCCGGAACGCGGCCACGGCCGCCTCCTCACCGACCAGTTCGCGTGCCGTGGCGGGGGCGGCCGCGGCGGCGAGCAGGTCGGCGAGCGGGCCCTGACCGCCCTTCGTACCGTCCGTGGCGCGGGCGAGCAGGAGCTCGGTGGCGTCGCGGTCGATCCGACGGGGTCGGTTGGTGCTCATCTCATGTCCTTCAGCGTCGAGGGCCCGGGTTGTGTCACACCTTCGCGAGAACTTTTTTTCGGAGCGTCTCGAACTTCGTCCTGCGTGGGCGGTGCGGCCGGGGCGTCGAGCAGTCCGGCGAGTCTGCGCAGACCGCGATGGGTGGCCATCCGGACGGTGCCGGCGCGTTTTCCCAGAACCCGGGCCGCGCTCTGGGCGTCGAGTTGCATGACCACGCGGAGCAGGACGGCCTCGGCCTGGTCCCTGGGAAGGGCGGCGATCATCGCCAGTGCCTCCCGGGTCGCCGCGGTGGCGAGGACGGCGCCCTCGGTGTCGTCCCGGGCGGGGAGTTCGCCGAGGGTCTCGACCGGCAGGTCGGCGGTGGGTCGGCGGCGCTTGGCGCGCAGGTAGTCCATGGCGCGGTGGCGGGCGATGGTGGCCGCCCATCCGCGGAAGCCGTCCTCGTCGCCCTGGAAGGTGCGCAGGTCGCGGGTGATCTGCAGCCAGGTCTCGGAGGCGATGTCCTCGGCGTCGCAGCCGTCCCCGCCGACCAGGACCCGCAGGTAGCGCAGGAGCGAGGGCTGGACGGCGCGGAAGAGCAGGCGGAAGGCGTCCTCGTCGCCGTCCCGGGCGGCACGGACGGCCGAGTCGAGGTCGGGTATCAGGGGCTGAGGGGGGCCGGCGGCGTTGCCGTCCCCGGACTGGTCTGCGAAGCGCACCGCGTCATCATGGGGCATCGCGGGCGGTCGGGCGACCACCGACGGTCGCCACGCGTCGCTTCCCGCCTGCCAGAAACCTGTCAAACCCTCTGAGATTACTCTGAGTTGACATTCTTGACCGGCGTTCCGGCAGCTGGCTACGCTCGCCGCGACCCGCAACCGACCGGGTCCACCCCCCAGGTTCCGCGCCACACGGCCCGGCCGCCCCCTGCCCGTAGCACCCCTTCGGGCCACCGGCCGCGCCCGTCGCACGCCCCGTCGACCACCCACATCGAAGGGCATCACCTTGCTGCGTTCGACTCTGCACGCCCCCGCCCGGCGCACCTCCGCGAGGGCGAGCGGCCTGGCCGCCGTCTGCGCCGCCGCGCTCGCCGCCACCGCCCCGCTCGCCGTCGCCCCCGCGAGCGCACAGGTGCCGCAGAGCGCGGGGCACGCCCTGCGCACCCGCTCCGCGGCTCCGGCCGCCGCCGGCAACAACCTCGCCTACGGCGGCGGCACCATCGTCGCCAACCCGAAGATCTACATCGTGTACTGGGGCAACCAGTGGGGCACCGGTTCCACGGTCACCAACGACCCCTCGGGCGAGGCCCCGCTCCAGCTCTCGTTCTTCCAGCACGCCTACGGCAGCGGCGACACCTGGTCCAACTCCCAGACGCAGTACTGCCAGGGCGTGGCGGTCGGCACCACCCAGTGCAACGGCGCGGGCACCGCGGTGGGCCACCCCTCCTCGAACCCGGTGGCCGGCACCTGGTTGGACAGCTCGGTCAAGGCCCCGGCCAAGCCCGGCCAGAACGCGATCGCCGCCGAGGCGGTCAAGGCCGCCGCGCACTTCGGGGTCAGCGGCGACAACGTCGAGATCATCGTGGACGCGGCGCACGGCGTCGTCCCGTCGGGCTTCAAGACCCAGTACTGCGCCTGGCACGACCACACCAGCACCGGCACCGGCGCGGACCTCCCCTACACCAACATGCCCTACGTCTCCGACGCGGGCGCGGGCTGCGGCGCCAACTTCGTGGCCACCGGCGGCAGCGGCGTCAACGGAGCGACCGAGGGCGTCACCATCGTCGGCGGCCACGAGTACGCCGAGACCCTCACCGACCCGGCGCCGAGCAGCGGTTGGGTGGACAGTACGGGCTCCGAGACCGGTGACAAGTGCGCCTGGGTCGCCAGCGGCCAGGGCGCCTCGTCGATCATCAGCATGAACGGCGTCAACTTCGCGGTCCAGTCGCTCTGGAGCAACAACTTCAACGGTGGTGCCGGAGGCTGCGTCAGCTCCTACACCAGTGCCACCAACCAGCACTGACGGTCCGTCAGGTGGCGCGTCGCTCCCCGGGCGCGCCACCGCACCGTCCCCACCAGAGAGGACCCGTGTGACACCACCCGTGACACGCCTGGCCTGCGCGGCGCTGTCGGTCCTGGTGGCCGTGCTCGCCACGGGCTGCTCGGCGGCGCAGACCCGCTCCACCGCTCAGCCGACCTCGGCGTGCCGGCAGCCGCCCGAGGCGGTGTTGCCGCGTACGGCCGGCACCCTCACCGAGGCCGACTCCGGTGTCTTCTGCCTGCCCGTCGGCAGCCGGCTCGCCGTCTTCCTCACTCCGCCGCCGGCCGACACGACGTCAGCCGGCCGCTGGAGCACGGTGCTCAGCTCCAGCCCGCCCGTGCTGGCCGACGCCGGCACCGGCGTGCTCACCGCTCCCGTGGGAGTCACCCCCGGGATCTTCCAGGGCGCGAGCGCGGGTCGGGCCCGGCTGACCAGCGGCACCCTGGACGGGGGGACCTGGCAGGTCACCGTCGTGGTGTCGTGAACGCGACCAAGCGTGACCGTCCGAGGAGCCGCGCTCGCCGGCCGGCACCCGCGCGGCAGCGCGCGGGTGCCGTCGCTCTCGGGCCGGTCAGGTGAGGAAGTCGACGCGGTCGATGAGGCCCTCGCGCACCCGGTAGGCCACCAGGACGCGGACCGGCTCGTCGGCCAGGCCGTGGGCGACCTCGTGGTCCACCACCCAGTCGCCTTCGCTGAGCCGCCCCACGATCTCCGCCCGGCAGCGGCCTTCGGCGAACTGTCCGGCGTACCGGTCCCGCAGAGCCTGCCGGCCGTGCAGCTGCTCGCCGCCGGCCCGGCGGATCGTGACGTCCACGGCGTAGGTGGCGACGAAGGCGTCGATGTCGTGGCTGTTGTAGGCGGCGAGCTGCCGCTCGACCACGTCGCGCGGTTCGGTCATGTGCTCGGTCGTTCCTTCCTCGGGGTGCGGGTTCAGGAGGCCAGACGGCGGGTGGCGAGTTCGGCGTAGAGCGCGGCGCCGTCGGGGAGCACCGCGTCGTCGAACTCCGCGTAGGGCGAGTGGTTGAGCGGCAGGTTCTCCGGGTCGACCCCCTTCGGGGCGGCGCCGAGCCAGCCGAGCGAGCCGGGAACGGCAGCGAGGATCCGGGAGAAGTCCTCCGATCCGGTCATCGGATTCGGTAGCGGCTGGTAGCGCTCCTCGCCGAAGACCTCCCGGACGGTGTCCGCCAGGAAGTCCGTCTCGGCCCCGTCGGTCTCGGTCACCGGGTACCCGGGAACGAACTCGACCTGGGCCCGCAGACCGTGCGCGGCCGCGATGCCCCGGACCAGTTCCACCACGGCGTCACCGGCCCTGGCCTGCGCCTGGGCGGAGAAGGTGCGCACGGTCGCCTCGAAGCGGGCGGTCTCGGGGATGATGTTGCGCTGGCTGCCGGCCCGCAGCAGCCCGACGGTGATCACCACCGGGTCGAACACGTCGAACCGCCGGGTCACCATGGTCTGCAGCGCGGTGACCATCTCGCAGGCCGCGGGGATGGGGTCCTTGGCCCGATGCGGTGCCGAGCCGTGGCCGCCCGCCCCGTGGACGGTGACGTCCAGCGAGGCGGAGGCGGCCATGATCGGGCCGCGCCGGGAGCTGAACTCCCCGTGCCGCATGCCGGAGGTCACGTGCAGGGCGTACGCGGCGACCGGGCGCCGGCCCGCCGCGTCCAGCACGCCCTCGGCCAGCATGGCGCCGGCGCCGTCGAAGCCCTCCTCGCCGGGCTGGAACATGAAGACGACGTCGCCGTGGAGCTGTTCGCGCCGCGCGGCCAGCAGGTGGGCGGCGCCCGCGAGCATGGTGGTGTGCAGGTCGTGTCCGCAGGCGTGCATGGCGCCGTTTCCGGCGGCGAACGGCACCGGGGCCTTCTCGGTGACGGGCAGTCCGTCCATGTCGCCGCGCAGCAGCACCGCCGGTCCGGGGCGGCCGCCGCGCAGCACCGCGGTGACCGAACTCAGCGCGGAGCCCTGGCTCACCTCCAGCGGCAGTCCCTCCAGGGCCCGCAGCACCCGCTCCTGGGTGCGGGGGAGGTCGAGGCCGAGTTCGGGGAACCGGTGCAGGTCGTGGCGCAGCCGGACCAGGTCCGGGGCCAGAGCGAGAGCGTCGTCGTGCAGGGACACGGGTACCTCCGTCGAGCGGGCGGGCGGCGGGAACTTGTGCGGAGCGATCTTGTTCGGTGATTCTGGCTCCCGCGGCGGGACTTTCCCGCCCATTCGCACGATCGCGCCACGGGGAGGCCCTCGATGAACGAATCCACCGGACGCGGACGGTGACCGGCGCCGCGGTGACCGTGGACGAACTGGACCTCGCCCTGGTGAACGCGCTCCAGTTGCGGCCCCGGGCGCCCTGGTCGCTGCTGGGCCCGACCCTCGGGATCAGCCCGGTCACCGCGGCCCGCCGCTGGCACCGGCTCTCGCGGGCGGGGATCGCCTGGGTGACCGCCTACGGTCTGCCGCACCCCGAGGACCGCGGGTGCGTCGCCTACCTCGACCTCGACTGCGCCCCCGACCGGATCGGGCAGACCGCCGACCAGCTGGCCGAGGACCCGCACGTGATGAGCATCGAACACCACTCGCAGGGCTGCGACCTCGTCGTCACCGCGGCCTTCACCGACCTGGCCGCGCTCTCCCGCTACACCACCGAACGCCTCGGCCGGCTCCCCGGGGTCACCTCCGTGCGGGTCCACCTGGCGACCGCCTTCTACGCCGAGGGAATCCGCTGGCGACTGGACTCGCTCGACCCCGCCCAGCGCTCGGAACTGCACGACGACCACCCGCCGGGCCACGGACCAACGCCCGGATCGCGCGTCGAAGTCCGCGAAGAGGACCGGGAGTTGCTCATCCGGCTCGGCGTCGACGGCCGGATGGACCAGGCCGCGCTGGCCGCCGCCACCGGCCTGGCACCCACCACCGCGCGCCGCCGCCTGGAGCGCCTGGCCGCCTGTGACGCGATCCGCTTCCGCTGCGAGATCGCCGCCCGCGACGCCGGCCGGCCGATCCTGGCGACCTTCCGCGCGGACCTGCCCCCGGAGCGGCTCGACGAGGTCGGCCCGCAACTCGCCCGACTCCCCGAGGTCCGGCTGTGCGTGGCCGTCACCGGCCCGCACAACCTCGTCCTGTCCGTCTGGCAGCGCTCCCTCGCCGACGTCCAGCGCCTGGAGACCGCACTCGCCCGCAGGTTCCCCGACCTGCGGGTGGCCGAGCGCCGGGTGTCGCTGCGCACCGTGAAACGGATGGGCCGGATCCTCGACGCGGACGGACGTGCGGTCCGCGCCGTTCCGATGGACATCTGGCGGGACCCGGTCCCGCCCTCCTGACGGTCGGCCCCGCCGCGCCCGGGTGGGCCCCGGTCAGTGGAGGACGTCGAAGACCTGCTTCTGCAGGCCGTTGGGGTAGACCTCGTGCTCGACGAGCGCCAGCTTCTGGGTGTCCTTGTCCGTGGCGCTGAACAGGCGCTTTCCGGCGCCGAGCAGCAGCGGGAAGACCAGCAGGTGGTAGCGGTCGATCAGGCCCGCGTCGGACAGGGCCTGGTTCAGGCAGGCGCTGCCGTGGACGATGATCGGGCCGCCCTCGGTCTCCTTGAGCGCGGCGACCTCCTCCAGCGAGCGCAGGATCCGCGTCTCGCCCCAGTTCGAGACCAGCTGGTCGTCGGTGAGGGTGGTGGAGACGACGTACTTCGGCAGCGTGTTGTAGTGGGCGAACTCCGCCATGTCCGGCCAGACGGGGCTGAAGGCCTGGTAGCTGACCCGGCCCAGGAGGACGGCGGTGGACTCCTGCTGCTCGCGTCCCTTGATCTCGAAGGCCTCGGGGAGGAACTCGACCTCCTTGAAGGTCCATCCGGAGTTCCGGTAGCCACTCTCGCCGCCCGGCGCCTCCATGACGCCGTCGAGGGAGATGAAGGCGGTGCTGATGAGCGTACGCATCGAAGGTTCCTTGCTGTCTCGGGTTGGTGCGGGGGAGGTGGTCAGTTCAGGATCCCGGTGAGCCACCGCTGCCAGGCGTCCTCGGCTCCGGCGGTGTCCGCTCCGAAGAGGTGGTGGAAGGCCAGGACCAGGCCGCGGCCGTGGTGGAAGGTGAAGATGCCGTCGACGGTGCGGAGCTCGAACCGCTCGTCGTCCGCCCAGACCACCTCGCCGTCCAGCGGCGGCAGGCCCGCCGGCTTCGCGTGCGCCGGTGCGCCCGGGGTCGGTGGGGTGGGCAGGGACAGGCCGCGGGTCAGGGCCGCCCGGACGTCCGGCGCCGGGAGGCTGCCGCTCGGCGCCGCGGCGAAGACCGGGACGGCGGTGCGTCCGCGGAAGTGCGTCAGGTACTCGCGGAGCGTGTGGAGGTGGAAGGGCCAGCCGCGGCGCAGCGCGTCGTACTCGTCCTGCCAGTCGTCGCCGAGCAGGCCGCTGTGGACGACGCGCAGGACGGTGCTGCCACCGTCGCGGCCCTCGATCAGGTACTCGAAGGCCATGAACCGGCCGTCCTCGGCGGGGGCCGTGCGGGTCGCGAGGCGCCTGCCGGGTTCGTAGGCGGTGATCACCGCCTCCGCCCGGTGGCCGCCGGTCTCCATGACGGCGATCCCGCCCTCGCGCGCCTCGACCTGGTTGCGGCCCATGAACCAGGAGTCGATCCCCGGTCCGGTGGCGATCGCCTCCCAGACCTCGTCCGGGCTCGCCGGCAGGGTCGTCTCCAGCTCGATCTCGAAGGGGTGAGTCATCGTCAGTTCTCCTGTCCGGCCGCGGACCCCGTGGCCAGTGTCCCCCCGGGGACGCTCGCGGTCCCTGTTCCAGGGGCGGGCGTGGCGGGTATCTGGTGCAGGCCGACGACCAGCCGGTGGCGGCGGGCCCCCGGGGCGGCCTCGTCGTGGTAGCGGCTGACCAGGGCGGCCACGCTCTGGGCCAGCTCCCCGGCGAACGCCGCCCGGTCGGCCGCGGAGGCGAACCGCACCTCGGCGTCGATGCCGAAGGTGGCGACCCGCCGCCCGGCCCGCGCGGAGCCCGTCAGCAACTGGCCGACCTCCTGCACCAGCCGCGCCCCCAAGGCCAGCAGCCAGCGGGCGGAGAGCTGGTCGGGGGAGCGGGACGGGTCCGGGCTCACCGCGGCGAGCACGCTCGGGGAGATCACGTAGGAGGCGGCGCTCGCGCGGTAGATCCGCTCGGTGACGTTGCCCCTGCGCCGCTCCTCGGTGAGCTCCACCAGCCCGTGCCGCTCCAGCTCCTTCAGGTGGTAGTTGACCTTCTGCCGGGGCAGTCCCAGGCGTCCGGCCAGCATGGTGGCCGAGCCGGGCTCGGCCAGGGCGGCGAGGATCCCGGACCGGATCGGGTCCAGGGAGGCCTCGGCCGCGGCGGGTTCTTCGATCACGGCGATGTCCAGCACCACTCCAGGGTGCGACCGACAAAAATATTTGTCAAGACAGGAGAATCTGTCGGTGGGGCCGCCGGGCGCCGCACGCCGGGCTCCGCCCGTGATCACCTGCGGCCAGGGCGGACGTAGGCTCTCTGCCGGGGCGGGGCCTGGAGGCCGACGCGGGACACGAGGGGGAGCGATGCACGGTCGGCGCGGATCGGGGTGGGGCGGGGGCGAGGCGGCCGGCGGCCCGGCGAGCGCCGACGGTGACCCGGGCACTGACCGGGGCCCTGCGCCGGGCTGCGACCTGGACCTCGACCAAGGCCTCGACCAGGGGCCCGCCCGGCGCCTCGACCTGGACGTCGACCGGGACGGAATCCTGGTCCTCATGCGGGTACTGGCCGAGCACGGCGTGGTCGCCGCCCTCTTCGCCGCCGACCGGACGTCGCCCGTGAGCGGGTCCACCTGGGAGTTCCGCGCCGCCTCGGGGTCCAGTGCCGCGACGGCTCTGCGGCCGGGTGTCGTCACCGGAGCGGCCACCGCGGGGGAGTGCGTACGTCTCGCGCTCCCGCTGCTGGCGGAGGCGGGCCTGCCCGTGGGCGGGGTCGCCGGGGCGCCGGTGCCCGAGGACGAGCAGAGCACCGAGGGGATCGGCATGCTCGTCCTGGACTGGCTGGTCGAGCAGGGGATGAGCGTCTTCCTCAAGGCCGACGGAGGGCGGCGCACGCCCGGGTGGACGCTCATCGTGCGCGGCGGCCCCCTGGCCGACATGCTGCGCTTCGACGGGCCCGAGGTCGGCCGCTGCCTGCGGCGCCTGCTGCTCGACCTCCGGGGCCACGGTCTGGTCGTACCGGTCTGACGTGCCGCGGCCCCGCTCCCGTCAGTCCCCCGGAAGCAGGGCGGTGAGGCTGTCGGCGAGCTGTGCGCGGGCGGCCGCGGGCAGCGGGGCCAGGCGGTGGGGCGCTTGACCCTCACGTGGCGTGATGCCGCATCGTCGGGGGCATGGGAGAGCACCTGACCGTGGGACGCGTGGCCGAGCTGGCCGGGGTGAGCGTCCGCACGCTGCACCACTACGACGAGATCGGCCTCGTGCGGCCCTCCGAGCGGACCGCCTCCGGGTACCGGGCCTACGCGGCCGGTGACGTGGAGCGGCTGCGGGAGGTGCTCGCCTACCGGCGGCTGGGCTTCGGACTGCGCGAGATCGCGGCCCTGGTGGACGACCCGGCCACCGACGCGGTCGCGCACCTGCACCGGTTGCGCGGCCTGCTGCTGGACCAACGAGACCGCGCCGGCGCCATGGTGACGGCCATTGACAACGAACTGGAGGCACGGGCCATGGGGATCAGGACTTCGCCCGAGGACCAACTGAAGGTGTTCGGAGCGCAGTTGTACGAGACCATCGGGTCCGCCTACCCGGCGACGCGGCGCACCGAGCCGCGGATCGCCGCACGGGTCTGGGAGGCGCTCGGGGACGCCCGGACGGTACTGAACGTCGGGGCCGGCACCGGGAACTACGAGCCTCCGGACCGCGAGGTCACGGCGGTGGAACCGTCCGCGGTGATGCGGGCCCAGCGTCCGGCGGGCGCGGCGCCGTGCGTGGCCGCCCGTGCCGAGCGGCTGCCGTTCGCGGACCAGTCCTTCGACGCCGCGATGGCCTTCAGCACCGTGCACCACTGGCACGACCCGATCGCCGGGCTGCGCGAGATGCGGCGGGTGGCCCGGCGGGTGGTGGTGTTCACGCACGACGCCAGCGCCACCGGCTGGCTCCACCGGTTCTGGCTCAGCCGCGACTACCTGCCCGAGGTCGCCGGCCTGGTCACCGGCCGGCCCCCGGTGGAGCGGCTGGCCGACGCGGTCGGGGGCCGCCTGGAGCCGGTGCTCATCCCGTGGGACTGCGCCGACGGCTTCTTCGAGGCCTACTGGCGCCGGCCCGAGGCGTACCTGGAGGAGGAGGTGCGCCGCGCGATGTCGGTCTGGATCCGGGTCGGGCCGCAGGCCGAACAGCGGGCGGTGGACAGGCTCCGCGCGGACCTGTCCAGCGGCCGGTGGGCCGAACGCAACCGCGAACTCCTCGCCCTCGACGCGGCGGAGCTCGGCCTGCGCCTCCTGGTGGCCTGACCCGGCCGGGCCCCCGCGCCGGCGGTCCCGAGGGGTCAGACCAGGGCCGCCGCCAGCAGCGTGGCGGCCCGGGCGACCAGCGGTTCGTCCGCCGGCGCGCCGGCGTCCGGGCGGGTGGACAGGACGGCCAGCAGGACCGGCGTCCGATCCGGGGTCCAGGCGATGCCGACGTCGTTGGTGGTGCCGTAGTCGCCGGTGCCGGTCTTGTCGGCCAGGGTCCAGTCGCTCGGAAGTCCGGCGCGGAAGCGGGCGGCGCTGGTGGTGTTGGCGAGCAGCCAGGCGGTCAACTGCCGCCGGTCCCGCGGGGCGAGCGCGTCCCCGAGGACCAGCTTCGCGTGGCTGCGGCCGATCGCGGCCGGGCTGGTGGTGTCCGTCAGCCGCCCCGGTTCGGCGGAGTTCAGTGCGGGCTCCCACCGGTCGAGCCGCGTCACGCGGTCGCCGATGGACCGGCAGAAGCGGGTGATCGCCGCGGGACCGCCGAGCTCACGGAGCAACAGGTTGTCGGCGGCGTTGTCGCTCCGGTCGATGGCGGCGGCGCACAGCTCGGCGACGGTCATGCCGCCGGCGAGGTGCTCGGGCGTCCCGGTGACGGGGGCGTAGCCCGCGGCGGTGACGTCCTGTTGGGTGTAGCGGATGCGCCGGGCGAGGAACTCGCCGTCCCGGTCGAGGTCCCGCAGGACGGCGGCCACGGTGATCGTCTTGTGCACGGAGCAGATCGGGAAGAGCTCGTCGGCGCGGTAGGCCACCCGCCGGCCCGTCACCATGTTCCGTGCGAACACCCCCAGCCGGGCGCCGTGCTCCCGCTCCAGGTCGGCCAACGCCCGGGCACTCGCCTCCCCGCCCGGTGCCGCGCCGTCCACGGGTGGGCCGTCCGCCGCTTCGGCCGGCCCGCCCGTGGACAGCGCCGCGGCCAGGGCCGCACCGGCACCCAGGGCCAGGACCGCTCGGCGGCTCCGACGTGCTCCGAAGGTCTCCACGATCGCATCCTCCACTACTCGACGGTGATCGTCCCCGAGTGTCAGGACGCCCCGTGGGCCCGATCGGTTCGCCCACGGCCGGCCCCGGGTGCCGGGCGGCGCGCCACCGCCGGGGCCCGCGCGGGGTGGGGCGGCTCAGACCTGGGCCATGCCGCCGTCCGCGAAGAGTTCGACGCCGGTGATGAAGCCGGAGGCGTCGCTGGAGAGGAAGACCGCGGCCCGGCCCATCTCGCGCGCATCGGCGATCCGCCCGGTCGGGTTGCCCTCTCCCATGGTCCGGACGGCGGCGTCCACGTGGTCGGCGCCCTGGGCCATCGCCAGCGCGCTGCGCAGGGAGGCGGTGTCGACCGCGCCGGGGCTCAGGACGTTCATGCGAATGCCGGACCCCTTGACGTCCTGGATCCAGCCCCGGACGAACGCGCGGACCGCGGCCTTCGAGCCGCCGTACAGGCTCATCCCGCGCGGTGGCCGGATGGAGGCGGTGGAGCCGATGATCACGACCGTGCCACCGGGCGGCAGCAGCGCGAGCGCGGGCTGGACGGTGAACAGGACGCCCTTGGCGTTGACGTCGAAGGTCCGGTCGAACTCCTCCTCGGTGATCGCGCCGAGCGGGGCGTGCGCGCCGATCCCGGCGTTCGCCACGACCGCGTCGAGCCGCCCGTGGCGCTCCTGCACCTGCCGGTAGGCGGCCTGCATGTCCGCGAGCCGGGTGACGTCGGCCACGATCCCCGAGCAGTTCGGCCCGATCGTCGCGACCGCCGCGTCCAGCGCTTCCCGGCGCAGGTCGGTGATGACCACGTGGGCGCCGCTGTCGACGAACTCCTGGGCGATGCCCAGGCCGACCCCGGACGCGCCGCCCGTGACGACGGCGATCTTTCCTTCGAGTGGGAGGCTCATCTGCTGCTCCGGTGTGTAGGGCCCGTCCGGCAGGATCGGGCGGGCAGGCTAGAGTGAAAGTGGAGGCGCCTCCATTTCTGCAAACGGTAACCGGAGGCGCCGCCGGTTAGCAAGCCGGGACGACACGAGCCGGGACGACACGAGCCGGGACGACAGGAGACCAGCGATGACCAGCGAGACCGGGCGCCCGCTGCGAGCCGACGCGCAGCGCAACCGGGAGAAGATCCTCTCCGCCGCGGTGCGGGTCTTCGCCGAGGAGGGGCTGGACGCGCACCTGGAGCGGATCGCCAAGGAGGCCGGCGTCGGCTCCGGCACGCTCTACCGCAACTTCCCCACCCGGGAGGCCCTCATCGAGGCCGCCTACCGCAACGAGCTCAGCCGGCTGTGCGACGCCGCCCCCGACCTGCTGGCCACGCTGCCCCCGCGGGCGGCCCTGCGCGCCTGGATGGGCCGCTTCATCGACTACGCGACCGCCAAGCTCGGCATGGCCGACGCCCTGCGTGCCCTGGTCGCCTCCGGCGTGAACCCCTACGCCCAGAGCCACGAGCTGATGCTGGCCGCCCTGACCACCCTGCTGGCCGCCGGCGTCGAAGCCGGCAGCATCCGCTCCGACATCGGCGCCACGGACCTGTTCGCCGGCCTCACCGGCATCGCCCTCGCCGCCGGCAGGCCGGACCAGCGCGCCCAGGCCGAGCGCCTCCTCGACCTCACCCTGGACGGCCTGAGCCTGACTACCGGACGGTGATGTCGGTGTAGATCGGGACGCTGAAGGGGTCCAGCGCGACGCCGGAGGTGCGGGAGGACCAGCCCGCGGTGCCGTTCTGGTACCAGAGGGGGACGGCCGGCAGGTCGGCGGCGAGCAGCTGCTCCGCGCTCTGGAAGTCGGTGATCGACTGGGCGGGCTGCGGCTGGGCGTTGGCCTGGCTCACCATCGCGTCGAACTGCGGGTTGCTGTAGTGCGAGTCGTTGGAGGAGGCCCCGGTGGTGTACAGCGGCTGCAGGAAGTCCTGGATCAGCGGGTAGTCCATCTGCCAGGCGCCCTGGAACGGGCCGGTCATCTGCTGGCTGGTCACCTGGTTGCGGAACTCGGCGAAGGTGCCGACCGGTTGGCCCACGCAGGCGCCGGTGTCGCCCAGGGTGTTGTTGATGCTGTTGCAGACCGCGTCGACCCACTCCTTGTTCGGGCCGTCCGCGTTGTAGCCGATGGTCAGCTTCCCGCCGGGGATGCCGCCGCCCTGCTCGATGAGCTGCTTGGCCTTGGCCGGGTCGTAGGTGCAGGCGGCGCCGCACAGGCCGGCCTTGAAGCCGCCGGCCGAGCCGAGCACGGGGGAGGTGAAGTCGGTGGCGGGGGTGCGGGTGTTGGTGAAGACGACCTTGGTGATGGTGGGCCGGTCGATCGCCATCGAGAGGCCCTGGCGGACCAGCTTGGCGCCGGCGGTGTTCCACTGCGGCTGGTAGAGCGGGAAGGTGATGGTCTGGATGATGCCGGCCGGCTCGTTCAGGAAGCGCCCGTCGAGGTCGCTCTGGACGGTCTTCAGCGCGGCGTTGGGGATGCCGTTGTCGACGTCCAGGTTGCCGGCCTGCAGGTCGGCGTAGGCGGCGTTGGTGTCGGTGTAGACCTTGAGGTCGATCCCGCCGTTCTTCGGCTTCCTGGTGCCGGCGTAGCTGGGGCTGGGCCGCAGCTGCATGCTCTGGCTGCGGGTCCAGGAGTCGATCAGGTAGGGGCCGTTGCCGATCGGCTTGTCGAGGTAGGCGGCGTGGTTCGAGAAGAACGACTTCGGCAGCGGGTAGTACGCCGCGTACCCCAGGGTCTGCGGCCAGAGCGAGAACTTCTGGCTGAGCGCGACGGTGAACGTCGTGTCGTCGACGACCTTGAGGCCGGACATGGTCTGCGCGGTGGGTGAGCCGGTCGCCGGCGCCACGTCGGCGAAGCCCTGGACGTACTGGAAGAAGCTGGCGTTGACCTGCTTGTCGGTGATCAGGGCACCGTAGTTCCAGGCGTCGACGTAGGACTGTGCGGTGACGGCGGTGCCGTCGCTGAACGTCCAGCCGGGCTTGAGCTTCACCGTCCAGTTCTGCTGGTCCTGGGAGGTGATGGACTCCGCCATCGCGTTGACGGCCGCGCTGGTCTTCGGGTCGTAGGTGATCAGACCGGTGAAGATCATGTTGAGCACGGCGCCGCCGTTGACCTCGTTGGTGTTCGCCGGCTCGAGGGTGTTCTGCGGGTCGCCCCACCAGGCCTTGACGATGCCGCCGGCCTGGGCCCCGGAGCTGGCGCCGGAGCCAGGGCTGCCACTGCTGCTGCACCCGGTGGCCAGCAGGGCCACGGACGTCGCGGCGATGACGGCCCGGTGCGCGCGGGTGGCTGCAGGCATGAAGGTCCCTCCTCGGGGTCGTGCCGCTCATCACAGCGCATCGGGGTCCGGGACCGCGGCAGTACACGCGGCGTACCGCCGGACGGGGGCGGGCGGGGCCGGACCCCGCCCGGACGGCGGCAGGCGGGGCCGGCCGGGGGGTGACAGGGATCGCGTGGGGCCGGCGGGAACCTAAAGGGTGGGTAAAGCGTTCTGCCGTACGGGTGGCAGGCTAGGCTGCCCTGGCGGCCCATGACCGCCCTGTGACCAGCCCGCGCCCCGGAGGAAACCCGCCTTGCACATCGACGAGTGGATCCAGGGCGTCCCGCCCGGCGTGACGTACCTGCTGGTCGGTCTGATCATCGGCGTGGAGAGCCTGGGGATCCCGCTGCCGGGCGAGATCGTGCTGGTCACGGCCGGCATCATGGCCTCGAAGGGCACGGTCGACCCGGTCGTGGTCGCGCTCTGCGCGGTGGCGGGTGCCATCATCGGCGACTCGATCGGCTACTCGATCGGTCGCCGGTTCGGCAAGCCGCTCTTCGAGAGGCTCGGCCGCAGGTTCCCGCGCCACTTCGGCCCCGAACACCTGGGCACGGCCGAGCGGGCCTTCCAGAAGTGGGGGATGTGGGCGGTCTTCTTCGGTCGTTTCATCGCCCTGCTGCGGATCTTCGCCGGGCCGCTGGCCGGGGCGCTGAAGATGCCGTACTGGAGGTTCCTGATCGCCAACGTGCTGGGCGGCGTGGTCTGGGCCGGCGGTACGACCCTCGCCGTCTACTACATCGGCAAGGCCGTGGAGCAGTACCTGCAGGGCTTCTCCTGGGCGGCACTGGTGCTGGCGGTCGTCGCGGGAGCGGGCATGGGGCTGGTCGTCAAGCGCCGTGCCGCCCGCGCCCTGGCCGACCCGGGAACGCCGGACCCGGCGGCGCAGGCGAAGGCCGAGCAGCCGACTCCGTAGCGGCGGACCCCGGCGGCGGACCCCGACGGCGGACCCCGACCGTGGGCGCCGGGCGCTGACGGGCCGTCATCGCGCCGTAAGATCGTCGAGGCGACGACCGGCGAGACAGCGGAGGATTCTGATGGCCCAGCACGAGCAGCAGTGGACCGCGGTGGACGAGTACCTGGACGCCGCCCTGGTCGGCCAGGACGCCGCGCTCACCGCGGCCCTGGAGGTCAGCGCCCGCCAGGGGCTGCCCGAGATCGCCGTCACCGCCACGCAGGGCAAGCTGCTGCACCTGCTCGCGCTCACCGTCGGCGCCCGGCGGATCCTGGAGGTCGGCTCGCTGGGCGGCTACAGCGCCATCTGGCTGGCCCGCGCGCTGCCCGCCGACGGCCGGCTGATCTCGCTGGAGATCTCGCCGGCGCACGCGGCCGTGGCCCGCGCCAACCTGCACGAGGCGGGTCTGGAGAAGGTCGCCGAGGTCCGCACCGGACGGGCCGCCGACAGCCTGGCCGAGCTGGTGGACGACGGCGCGGAGCCGTTCGACCTGGTCTTCATCGACGCCGACAAGCCGAGCAACCCGGAGTACGTGGCCTGGGCGCTGAAGCTGACCCGCCCCGGCTCGCTGATCATCGTGGACAACGTGGTGCGCGGTGGCCAGGTCGCCGACGCGCAGAGCACCGACCCCTCGGTCCTCGGGGTGCGCCGGATGCACGAGCTGATCGCGGCCGAGCCGCGGATGGAGGCGACCGCGGTGCAGACCGTCGGGGCCAAGGGCTACGACGGCTTCACGCTGATCCGCGTGACGGGCTGAGGTCCGCCGTGCGCGTCGGACTGCTCGGAACCGGTCCCTGGGCGCAGCGGGTGCACGCCCCGGCCCTGGCGGCGCACCCCGGCGTGGAGTTCGCCGGGGTCTGGGGCCGGCGGGCACAGGCGGCCCAGGAGCTGGCTGCCGCGCACGGCGTGCCGGCCCACCGGGACCTCGATCAGTTGCTCGGCGCGGTGGACGCGGTCTCCGTCGCGCTGCCGCCCGACGTGCAGCCCGCGCTCGCGGTGCGGGCGGCCGGGGCCGGCTGCCACCTGCTGCTGGACAAGCCGGTCGCGATGGACGTCGAGGCGGCGCAGGCGGTCGTGGCGGCGGTCGAGCGGGCCCGGGTGGCCAGCCGGGTCTTCTTCACCCTGCGGTTCGACGAGGGCCAGGCGCGCTGGGTGCGCGAGCAGGCCGCGGCCGGCGGCTGGTTCACCGCCGACGCCCGCTGGCTCTCCGCCGTCTTCAGCTCCGGCGACAGCCCGTACGCGGCCTCGCCGTGGCGGCGCGAGCGCGGGCCGCTGTGGGACGTGGGCCCGCACGCGCTCTCGGTCCTGCTGCCGGTCCTGGGCCCGGTCGAGCGGATCACGGCCGCACGCGGCGCCGGTGACACCGTGCACCTGGTGCTGCGGCACGCCGGCGGCGCGTCCAGCACGGCGCACCTGAGCATGACGGCGCCGCCGAAGGCCGCCGAGATGGCGGTCGAGCTGCGCGGCGAGCAGGGCGTGACCGCGATCCCCAGCCCGACGGCGGGACCGGGCGCCGCCTTCCACCGGGCGCTGGACGAGCTGCTGGCGGCCGCGGCCGCGGCCGCGGCGGGCGGGGCGGATCCGGTCGCGGACCCCTGCGACGCGGCCTTCGGGCTGCGCGTGGTGCGGCTGGACGCCGCCGCCGAGCACGCGCTGGAGCCGGGCTGCGGCGTGCCGGTGGCCGACCACCCGGTGGGCTGAAGGGGCGCCCGCCCGCTCGGGCCGGCCGGCGGCGCC
>NZ_BAAALF010000037.1:0-54825 GCF_039528135.1 Kitasatospora nipponensis
GGAAGACCCCGGGCCCGTACTGGAACTTCGGCTTCCCGTGCTGGAGCATCGACCCGAGCAAGCAGACCGGTGACTGCTCGCCGACCACCCACTCCGACCAGCACGCGGTGGCGATCGGCAGCTACCACGGCCAGAGCTTCGTCTTCGTCGGCAACGACGGCGGCATCTACAAGCGCCCGCTCAACGGGGCGACGGACGCGGCCGGTCACGCCACCGACTGGACCTCGCTCAACGACGGCACCATCGACACCCTGCAGTACTACTCGGTGGGCGTGGGCAAGGACCCGGCCGGTCACGGCTACGTCGTCAGCGGCGGTCTGCAGGACAACGGCCAGTCCGTCCTGCGCGGCCGCGACAAGGTGATGGGGTCCAACTTCGGTGGCGACGGCGGCGACACCATCGTCGACCCGAACAACGGCTGCGACATCGCCCAGGAGTACACCAACCTGGACATGTGGGTCACCCAGGACTGCGGTGTCAACAACGGCGCCTGGACCACCGACCCGACCAAGGCCACCGAGTACGAGGTCGCCCCGCCCGACAAGGACTCCGGCGCCGCGCGCTTCATCGCCCCGATCGCCGCCGACGCCAAGAACCCCAACTCCTGGGTCGCGGGCGGCCAGCACGTCTGGGTGCAGAACAAGGGCTGGGCGATCCGCAGCGGAGCCGAGTGGACCAGCGCCTACGACCTCGGCGCCGGACACCTCGCCACCGCCGTGGTCGCCTCGGGCGGCACCGTCTACGCCGGCTGGTGCGGCCCCTGCAACAACCAGGGCTTCACCCGCGGCATCGCCACCGGCAACGCCGACGGCACCGGCTGGCACCAGCTGAACCTGCCCGTCGACGGCACCCTGCCCAACCGGTACGTCTCCGGCTTCGACGTCGACCCGGCCAACGCGAGCCACGTGTATGTGACCATCAGCGGCTTCTCCCGCTCCTGGACCGAGGGCCCCGGCGCCGGCGTCGGCCACGTCTTCGAGAGCCGCGACGGCGGCGCCCACTGGAGCGACATCAGCGGCAACCTGCCGGACGTGCCCGCCGACGGCATCCGGGTGCTGCCGAACGGCGGCCTGGCGCTGGGCACCGACCTGGCGGCCTTCTACCGCGCCCCCGGCGCGAGCGAGTGGAAGGTCCTCGGCAAGGGCCTGCCCACCACCACCGTGATGCAGCTGCGGATCGGCCCGGACGGCAACCTGTACGCGGCCACCCACGGCCGTGGCATCTGGTCCATCGACCTGCCGCGCGGCGGGCGCGGCCACGAGGGCCAGGACGACTGACACCCTCGACCCGGCCCGGTCACCCGACGCCACCGGCGTCCGGTGACCGGGCCGGACCCGTGCGCGGGAACGTCGGGGACCCGTCGCAGATCACCGCTGCCGGCCGCCGGTAGGGTCGCGGCTCCTCACGCCACCGGACCGCCGAGAGTCCTTGTTAGCGCCCGGCCGCCGCGGTGGCGGCTCCTGGGCTCTGGGCCGGCTGAGTGGTGCTCGAATGCGAACGGGTGGTGGGGCGGTGCGCCTGGCGGCTGCCGCCGAGAACTCGTACGGACACTAACGATCACCGTGTATCCGACGAGGGGACCACCCGTGCTACCCGAAAGAGACGCGCTTACGCTTCGGCAGGCGCCACCTGCGGCGAGACGAGCACTCGCCGCCGCCGTCTCGCTCTGCCTGTCGGCGCCGCTGTCCCTGCTGCCTTCGCAGGCCTGGGCGGACGGAGCCCCGACAGCTCCCGCACCGGCGAACCAGGGCGTGCGGAGCGCCCCGCCCGACTCCCGCCTCGGCGCAGGGTCGGCGACCCTCGCGCCGGCGAGGCCGGCCCTCAGGGCGGCTCCCGGAGTCTTCACCATCGACGCGACCGCGGCCGCCGGCAGCGCCGGCGGCAACGAGCCCTCCATCGCGATCAACCCGCTCCATCCCGAACGGATCGTCATCACCCGTTTCAACCAGCAGTTCTGGGGTGTTGGCAACGCCGACCTGCTCTACTCGTCGGACAGCGGCAGGACGTGGACCGAGGAGCACACCATCCCGGCGCCGCCCGGTCTCACGGACACCGTGAACGCTCCGGCCGACCAGACCGTCGACTACGGCCGGGACGGCACGCTCTACGGCGCCTTCCTGACGTGCAACGGCAGCTGCCCCCAGACCCGGGTGGTGACCGGCTCGACCAGCGACCCCACCAACGCCGCGTCCTGGAGCTGGACGCCCGACCCCGCCAACCCCGCCAGCACCCAGATCACCAGCGGCTCGCGCACCAACGCCGACCAGCCCTGGCTGCTGACGAACCGCGACCCGATCGACGCGACCAAGAACAATGTCTACGTCGCGTACGAGGACCTGCGCAGCACCCCGACGGCGCAGGCGCGGGTCGCGGTCTCCTACGGTGTGCCCCCGGTCGACGTCACCGCGGACAACTCGCCGGGCGCGGTCGTCACGGACACCAACACCAGCGGCGGTACCCGCCTGGCCACCGACCCCCGCAACGGCACGATCTACTCCGTCTTCCAGACCCAGACCGCCACCGGGACCCTCGGCAACCCGCAGAACATCACCTACCGGCTCAACCGGTCGACCGACGGCGGAGCGACCTGGACGCTGGGCGGCAACGCGAACGGCATCGCGGTGGCCACGGTCGACACCCACCAGGGCACGACGTACAAGTTCGGCTCGGTCAACGCGCTGCTCGGCGGCATCGACCACGCGGCCGTCGATCCGTCCAACGGTGACGTCTACGTGGCCTACGGTGCCGACGTC
The DNA here is from genome assembly GCF_039528135.1 of Kitasatospora nipponensis. Lineage (NCBI taxonomy): Bacteria > Bacillati > Actinomycetota > Actinomycetes > Kitasatosporales > Streptomycetaceae > Kitasatospora > Kitasatospora nipponensis. The sequence continues at coordinate 2,754 of NZ_BAAALF010000037.1, forward strand.
GCGGGCAACAACCAGATCAGGATCCGCCGGCTCACCGACAACGGCGCGGGCGGCCTCACCGTCGGAGCGGAGCACACCGTCTCCGCCTCGACCAACGCCGCGCTCCCCTCCGTCGCGGTCCTCAGCGACGGCACGATCGGTGTCCTCTACGACACCTTCGACGGCAACAACACCGCAGGCTTCCCCACCTTCTCCGCGCACCTCGCCCGCAGCACCGACCACGGCGCCACCTTCACCGACACCGTCCTGCAGTCCTTCTCGTCGCCGTACACGGACAACGGCAACGTCTACCAGCGTGTCCTCGGCGACTACCAGCAGCTCAAGGCCGTCGGCGACACCTTCTACGGCGCCTTCCCCGGCAACACCGGCGGGCTGAACCCGACCAGCACCCCGCCGATCGACGCGATCTTCTTCACCGTTCCGCAGACCTCCCAGACCTCGCTGGCGTCCTCCGCCAACCCCTCGGTGTACGGCCAGCCGGTGAACTTCACCGCGACGGTCGCACCCGTACCCGACGGTGGCACGGTCAGCTTCAAGGTCGACGGCACCCCGCTCGGCGGCCCGGTCCCGGTGGACACCACGACCGGACAGGCCACGTCGAGCGGCATCGCCACCCTGAGCCCGGGCCCGCACACCGTGGACGCCGCCTACGGCGGCAACGCCGACTTCCACGGCAGTACCGCCCCGACGCTGCTCCAGACGGTCGGCCAGGCAGCGGTCACCACGACGCTGGCGTCCGCCGGCCCGTCGGCGTTCGGCCAATCCGTCACCTTCACCGACACGGTGTGCGCCGCCGCCGCGAGCACCGACCCGGCCTCGCCGCCGAGCGGGACGGTGCAGATCCGCGACGGCGGCACACTCCTCGGCACCGGAACACTGACACCGGGCGGCGGCACCAACTGCAGCCGGACCCAGATCAGCACATCGAACCTGCTGCCGGGCACCCACACGATCAACGCCCAGTACAGCGGCGACGGCAACTTCCTGGCGGGCGGACCCGAGTCCACCGCCCAGACGGTGACCTGCACCAGGACCATCACCGGGTCGGTCCCGAACGCGGTCACCGCGGGCAGCGGGAGCACCTGCATCGTCAACGCCACGGTCGGCGGCGCGGTCCACGACACGGCCGGCGGCGCACTGTTCATCAGCGACTCGACGATCCGCGGCAGCATCCTGGCCTCGAACGGAACCCTGCTCGGCGTCTGCGGCAGCACGGTCACCGGAGCGGCGAACGTCACCGGGGCCAGCGGATTCGTGGTGATCGGGGATCCGGCTGACGACGGCTGCGCCGCCAACCGGATCACCGGCGCGGTGTCGCTGTCCAACAACCGCGGCGGCGCGGAACTCGTCGGCAACCACATCGGAGGCACGCTCGTGGTGCAGGGCACGACCGGCACCGGCCCCTTCCCCGAGGACTCCCGCGCCGAGATCGAGGGCAACACCGTCGGGGGATCGCTGAACTGCTCGGGCAACGTTCCGGCGCCGACCAACGACGGGCACCCGAACACGGTGACCGGCGCCCGACAGGGCCAGTGTTCGAGCCTGTGATCGTGAGCCGGCGCGAGCCCGGTGCCAGTCCGTTCGTCCACTCGCCCGTTGGCGCCCGAGGGCTGCCGACACCGCGGCCGGGCCGGTGGGGCGCTCGTCGTCCTCACCGGCCCGGAGGTGCCAGGAGAGCCATGGGACCCGAGCGGACGGTCCGGAGCGCCTGGGGCGGCCCGGCGCCCACGGACGCGGTGTCCCCGAAGAGCGCGTGCAGGGTGGCCTGGACGGCGCCCGGCCACCCGCTGACCGTCAGGAGTCCGCGACGGCGCCCGGCCGGTGGCCGGGTACCGCCCGCCGGGGGAACCGCTCGGCCGGCGCCGCCGCGCGTCGGTGCTGCTCCAGCGGCTTGTTGACGGCGGGGGAGGTCCGCAGTGGTTCGCAGGAAGGCCCCGGCTGCCCTGCACCCGCGAGATCACCGTCAGGGTCGGGCCCGGCCGTCGGTGGCTTCGAGGTGGACCCGGTCGATGCCCTCGTCCAGGAACTCGACCAGGGCTCGGGCCTCGGCGTGGACGGCTTCCCGGTCGGCGGTGGTCAGCGGGCGCAGCGGGGTGACGGTGAGTCGGTTGTCGCGCACGGTCCAGGTCGCGCTGACGCGTCCGTCGACGAGGACGGCGCGCAGGCCGGCGACGGACAGGCCGAGGTGGGCTTCGTCGATGATGCGGCTGCGGTCGTGGTAGCCGAGGATCGCGTTGTCGAAGGCCGGCAGGAAGCGGACCGGTGCGGGGGTGTCCGGGTGCGGGCGCGGTGCGTCGGGCAGGTCGAGGAGTTCGCGGCCGCGTTCGTCGTGGAAGGTGACGAGTTCTTCGCGGACGGCCTTGACGGCGGCGGGGAGCCCGGCGAGGCCGCACCAGGCGCGGATGTCGGCGCCGGCGGCGGGTCCGTAGGCGGCCAGGTAGCGCCGTACCAGGTGCTGCCCGGTCGGGTCGCTCGGGTCGGGGGAGGGCGGGTCGAGGTCGCGTCCGAGCCAGCGGGCCAGCGGCAGATTGCGTACGCCTGCCGTGGTGTGCCACAGGCCGCGTGGTGGGAGCTGGGCCATCGGGATCAGGGCGGCGACGAGGAGTTCGCCCAGGACACGGCGAGGTGGTGCGGGCCAGCGGTCCTGGAGCGCCTGGACGAGTTCGGCCATGGTGCGCGGCCGGTGGTCGGCCATGACCGCCTTCCCCGCTGCGGCGACCTCGTCGGGGTCGATGCCGGCGAGTTCGCGTCGGTAGGTGGCCAGGACCCGTTGGCGCAGCATGGTGTCGTGGCGGGCCCGCCAGGCCAGTGCGTCGTCGGCGGTGACGAGGTGGACGGTGCGGCGCATCAGGTGGGTCCGCACCACCTGACGCCCCGTCAGCAGAGTGTCCAGGGCGTTGGGTTCGAAGGCCTGGAGGCGGGACCAGAGGCCGACGAACGGCTCCTGCGGTTGTTGTGCCTGCAGTCCGCACAGATGGGCCACGGCGTCGTGGGTCGGTGTGTCGGCGCGGTCGAGCAGGTACTGACGGGCGAGGGTCGCGCGGTTGAGGGTGCGGGTGTCGAGGACGGTCATGGCGTGCTCACCAGGGCCCGCCGCCGAAGCCGGACCGGTGGAAGTCCAGCACCTCGCGCGCGGCCCCCCGGAGGTTCGGACGGGTGGCGGTCGTCACGGACATGGCCCGCTCCTTGCCTCGGTTCTCGGATGTGCGCCGCCGGAAGAAGCGCGGCGCGGCCGTCATGGCCTGGGGCTGTGTCCCCCGTGGCGGCTCGTGAACCACCATCGCAGGGGTGGCGGACAGGCCGTGTCCTGTACCGAAGAGGTCGCAGGGCCGCGCGACGCGCTCCACGAGCCGCGCGCATGAGCAGCCGGGAAGCTGCCGAAGCGCGCCGCTCGGAAGGCCTCCGCCGGGGTCGGTGGGGATCTGCCGACCCCGGCGAGCGGTCGGTTCCGTACGGGGCCGGGGACGTGGCCTGCCGGGGCCGATCGGACGGTCACCGATGGACTCACCAGACCGGACTCAACTGTCCCTCGATAGAAACGAGTTGGTGCCTCGCCATGGCGAGGTTGGCGGACCGGCGGTCCAGCGCGAGGTACAGGAAGAGGCCGCCGTTGCTGCGGGAGGTCAGGGGACGAATCAGGTGGTACTGGGTGTTCAGGGTGATCAGGATGTCCTCGACCGAGCCCGTCAGGCCCAGCCGCCCTGCCGTCCGCTTGATGGTGCGCAGGAGTTCGGCGTTCCCTGTCGCCGCGGCGGTGAGATCGAAGTCCGAGCTGCCGCCGAGTGCGCCCAGAGTGACGCCGTTGTCCGCATCCACCAGGGCCATCCCGATCGCGCCCTCGAAGAGCAGGGCAGCCTTCCGCAGTGCAATGTCCATGTGTGCCATGGACATTGACGCTAAGCGATCGAACGGTCCGCAGTCAGGCGACTTCCAGACTTCATCAGGTCGCCTGCCGGGTCCGCTCGCAGCGGCGGTCGATCGCGACGGGCGGCGCAAGCGGTCCGCACCCCACCGCAGTGACCGGATTTCCGTCCCGCCCCGGGGCCGGTCCGCGCGGGAGGCCCGTCGGTGCGGGTGTGCTGCCGCGTCGTGAGGGCGATGAGCAACGATTGATTTGTACATCTGTTCCTATGGATCTACGGTGGTGCGCATGGCGCACCACGAACCGCCCTCGGCGGACCGTCCCGAAGGCGAGACGGCCGGCGAATCCGCCGGTGATGAACGCCGGGCCCCCGTCGGATCGAAGGACGGGCGGCGGCGAACCCGTCGCCACGACCCCGGCCGCAAGACGCACATCCTGGACGCCACCCTCGACGTCATCGCGGACCACGGGGTGGCCGGAACGACGCATCGGCACATCGCCGCCCGGGCGGGCGTGCCGCTCGGCTCGATCACCTACCACTTCACCAGCCTGGCCGATCTCCAGGCGCAGGCCTTCGCCCGGTATGTGGAGCTGCAGTCCGCGGTGTTCGAGGCCCTGTTCGAGGGGGTCGGGACGCGCGAGCAGTTCCTTGACGTCCTGGTCGATCTCGTCCACGGAGGTCCGGCGAGGCACCGCAGTGCGGTCCTCGGCTTCGAGCTGCACCTGGCGGCCCTGCGGAACCCCGCACTGCGAGCACTGACCCAGGCCTGGACGCAGGACAGTTGCGCCGTTCTGGCCCGGTTCACCGACCCGGACGGCGCCGCCCGCCTGGACGCCCTGCTGGAGGGAATGATCATGCACGCCCTTCTCGCGATCGCGCCGCAGTCCCGCGACGGGACGCGCGAGGCGATCGACCGGACACTCGGCCCAGCCGGTCGGCCCCGATCGACCCAGGCCGCCGCCGCCCCGTGAGAACCCAGCCCTGGAGATCCGCATGACCCGCCACACGCCCGTGATCGCCGTCCCCGAGGCCGAGCTCGACGAACTGCGCTCACGGCTGCTCCGCACACGGTGGCCGGCCCCCTGGCCCGCCACCGGCTGGGAGGCCGGCACCGACCCCGGCGAACTGCAACGCCTCGTCACCCACTGGGCCCACGCCTACGACTGGCGCGTCCACGAAGCCACCATCAACGCCCTGCCCTCCCACGTCGCGGACATCGAGGGAACCCCCGTCCACTACCTGCGCTTCGACGGCGAGAGCCCCGACGCCCTGCCGATCGTCCTGACCAACGGATGGCCCAGCTCGTTCCTCGAGCTGACCGCCCTCGCCCGCCGGCTGGCCACCCCCTCGCGCCACGGGGGCGACGCCGCCGACGCGTTCACCGTCATCGTCCCCTCGCTCCCCGGATTCGCCTTCTCGCCGCAGCGGCCCTCACTCGCCCGGCCGCCGCAGACCCACGAGATCTGGCACCACCTCATGCACGACGAACTCGGCTTCGAACGCTACGCCGCGCACGGCAGCGACCTGGGCGCCGGCATCACCTCCCGCCTCGGCGAAGCCCACCCCGAGGCCGTGGCGGGCATCCATCTGACGGCCGTCGCCGGCCCGCCGGCCCACGACCCGGCCCACGTCACACCCGAGGAGCGGGAGTACCTCGACTCCGTCGCGCTCTGGTCCGCCCACGAGGGCGGCTACCAGCACCAGCAGAGCACCCGCCCCCTCACCCTGAGCTACGGTCTGGCCGACTCGCCGGCCGGACTGCTCGCCTGGCTCCTCGAGAAGTACCGTGCGTGGAGCGACTGCGGCGGTGACCTGTCGTCCCGGTTCAGCGACGACTTCCTCCTCACCCAGGCCTCGCTCTACTGGTTCACCGGTACCATCTCGACCTCCCTGCGGCCCTACTACGAATACGCCCAGGGGCTGACCAGGCGGGTCGAGCGGGTCGACGTGCCCACGGCCCTGGCCCTGTTCCCCGCCGACCTCACCCAGCCGCCCCGCAGCTGGGCCGAGCGCACCTACAACATCACCCGGTACACCCGCATGCCCCGGGGCGGGCACTTCGCCGCCCACGAGGAACCCGAACTCCTCGCGGACGACCTCACCGAGTTCTTCCGCACCCTGCGGTGAACCCCGGAGCCCGTGAGAGTCCCTGGGCCCGGGCACCCATGCGCCCGCGGCCACATCGGCGTACCGACGGGGAGCCGCGTCGATCATCCGGATCGCGGCGAACACCACCAGGGCGCCCAGGACGGCCGAGGGCGTGTACGTCAGCAGCGGGCCGAGGAACAGCAGCACGGCGAGCACGGCCGCGCCGGCCGTCAGCCCGTACACCTGGGTGCGCCCGCCGGCCGAGTCCTCTCACCTGACGCCGGGCGGTACCGGCAGGGCGGCCCTGATGCCGCCGAGCGCCGAGTGGGGGACGCTGGCAGGAGGAGGGAGCGCAGGGCCGCCGGGGGCTGCCGCCCGCAGGCGGGGACGAAGCGAAGGGCGGGACCCGGGAACGCGGACGGGCGTTCCCCCGTCGTCGTGGGGGTCGACCCCGAGTACCCTGCCTCGTCCGCGGCCCGGGCGAGCACCAGCCGGCGGACGACGGCCCGGCCTCACAGGCCGCGGTCGTGGCGTTCGGGAGGCCGAGAAGGCGGACCAGCCGCGAGACCTGTCAGGAGAGTGATCGGACATGAAGGCCCTGACCTACCACGGCCCCGGACGTCGCACCTGGGACGACGTTCCCGACCCGGTGATCCAGGACGCCGAGGACGCGGTCGTACGGGTGGACGCCGTCACCATCTGCGGCACCGACCTGCACATCCTCAAGGGTGACGTGCCCGAGGTGACCGCCGGCCGGATCCTGGGCCACGAAGCCGTCGGCACGGTGCTGCGGACCGGAGCCGGCGTGCGGACGGTGACGGAGGGCGACCGGGTCCTGGTCTCCTGCATCTCCGCCTGCGGCCGCTGCACCTACTGCCGCACGGCCACCTACGGCCAGTGCACCGGCGGCGGAGGCTGGATTCTCGGACACCTGATCGACGGCACCCAGGCCGAGTACGTCCGCACGCCCTTCGCCGACACCTCCCTCCACAAGCTCCCCGACGGGGTGAGCGACGAGAGTGCCCTGCTGCTCGCCGACATCCTGCCCACCTCCTACGAGGTCGGTGTCCGCAAGGGCGGGGTCGGCCCCGGCGACACCGTGGTGATCGTCGGCGCCGGCCCGATCGGTCTGGCCGCGATCACCACCGCCAGGCTCTACAGTCCCGCCCGGATCATCGCGATCGACCCGGCGACGAGCCGCCTGAACGCCGCCGGGCGAGCCGGCGCCGACGTCGTGCTCACGGTCGCCGAGGCCACCGACGAGGCGGTCCGGGCCCTGACCCGTGACGGTCGGGGCGTCGACGTGGCGATCGAGGCCGTCGGCGTCCCCGAGTCGTTCGAGCTCTGTACCCGCGTGGTGCGCCCCGGTGGCCGCGTCGCCAACGTCGGCGTGCACGGAAAGCCGGCCACCCTCCATCTGGAGGACCTGTGGATCAAGGACGTCACCATCACCACGGGACTCGTGGACACCAGCAGCACCCCCCTGCTGCTCGACATGCTGACGGCCGGACGGCTCGACGTCGCGGGCCTGGTCACCCACCGTTTCGGGCTCCACGAGATGCAGGAGGCCTACGACGTGTTCGCGGACGCCGGCGCGAACGAGGCTCTCAAGGTCGCGCTCTTCCGCACCTGAGCAGCCGGCAGGGTGTCCCGCGCGGGCGGTTCGGTCCCGCCCGAGGAGTGCCCGCGGTGCTGCCCCTGTGGTCCTGGTCGCCCGGTCGCGGGACGCATAGGCAGGGGTGCACGTGCCGAACGCTTCGAGGAGGCCCGCGGATGCGCACCCATCACGAGGACGAGAAGTCGCAACGTCGTCCGGCGCCACCCGTGGCTCTCGAGCGCGGGGCGCGCCCGGACCCGGCCCCTGCCGGCGTCAGCGCGTTGACGCCGCAAGGGCTCGTCGCACTGCAGCGCAGCATCGGCAACGCGGCGGTGACCAGGATGCTGCAGGCCCGGTCCAGTCCCGGCGCCGGCGTTCTCGGCGGCCGGCCGCAGGCCGGCGACGACGTGCAGCGCTCGGCGGTCCACGGTGTCCTCGGCACGGCCGGCCATCCCCTCGCGTCCGGGCTGCGACAGGAGATGGAAGCCCGGCTCGGTGCGGACTTCTCCGACGTGCGGGTCCACGCCGACAGCGGGGCGCGGCGGTCCGCCGAGCAGATCGGCGCCCGGGCCTACACCTCCGGCAGCCATGTCGTCCTCGGCCCGGAAGGCGGTGACAAGCACACGCTGGCCCACGAACTGACGCATGTCCTGCAGCAGCGTCACGCAGCGGTGGCGGGCACCGACCACGGCGACGGGCTACGGCTGTCGGACCCGACGGACCGCTTCGAGGTGGCGGCCGAGGCCAACGCCCGGCGTGTGATGTCCGGCGCCACCCCGGCACGCGACGTGGGACCCCGCCACGACGAAGGCGGCACCTCCGGGTCCGCCCGACCGGTTGCCCAGCTCCGCCGCGTGGACGCCGTGACCGGCATGATCGTGTCGCAGAACGACCACTACGCGATCCGTCAGAACGACGGGTCCCTGTGGGCCCTGCAGGGTCAGGCCGTGCATCCGGCCCTACGGCTGACCCACGTCTCCCAGGACCTGTTCAACAACGGCGCCCAGTACGACCAGTACCAGCTCAACCGCGTGATCGTGAACGACTGCCTGCACACGGCCGAGGAGATCATGAACAACGCGGTCGGTGAGCTCAGGACGCAGGCGGGGCTGCACAGCACGATCGCCCAGAACGGCGCGGGCCCGGCGGACTTCGGCGCGGGCTACGCCCCGAACATCGCCCTCGCCCAGAACTACCCCGGCCCGAGGAACGCCCGGGCGACTCCCGCGGTCGGCGAGGCGTACCTGAGCATCGCCACCACCCCGCCGGCAGACTTCGCCCTCAGCCCCTACCACGCGGCGGCCGTGGTCGCGGTGGACGGGAACGACCACGTCACGCTGGAGGCCTGGGCCGGGCCTGGCACCAGCGCCGGTGCGGCCGCCTCCATGTACACCGTCGGCGGTGCCCGGTCCTTCCACCGCCACTGGGCCGCCCGCTACTTCCCGCGCGGCTCCGGACAGCTGACCGTCGTCCTCAGCCCGGGCAACGCCGGCAACCTGATCGCCCTGGCCCGCCCCCGACCGAGGAACCCGAACGTCTGAGGGCCACGAAACCACCGCGCCGCACCGACCTGTCGCCGAACCGGCCGGCGCCGGCCGTGCCCATCGCGGCGGCCGGGCGGTCGTAGGAGGGGTGGTGGTCATCGGTGAACCTCCGCGCTGGGTGCCGGACGGCGAGGCCGTTCGAGGGCCCTCCCCCGTGAAGGCCCTCGAACGCGTCATCGTGCCTCGTGGCGGGGAGTTGTCAACGCCGCCACCCCGACGGCTGCTATCCCCACGGGCACCGGATGAGCTGTCCGCTGTAGAGCATCTGGTTGTTGTCCACGTAGGGCGCGTACACGTACCCGTACTGGTACGTGATCTTGCCGCCGTTGTAGTGCTCCTGGTAGACGTGGTACCAGACGTCACCCTGGCTGGTGACGTACTGGCCGGGCACCCAGCAGTCCGAGGCGACCCACCCACCGTAGGGGGCGAAGTCGTCAGCCACCTTGGGAGTGTTGGCCGCGGCCCCCGAGTAGACACCGACCCCGTGGTAGGTGCTCAGCCCGATGGACTGGTTTCCCGACGCCGACGCGCTGCCCGCCGCCACGCCCAATCCACCTGCGGCAAGTGCCGCGACGGCCGCAGCCGTCGCAACACGACGCCCGAGGTTGAACCTCATGGTCATATCATTTCGTCCTTTCGGAATGCGGCGCCGCCGACCCTGTCCGGCGTTCGCCACGGGGTCGTGTGCGGAAGGTGAATTCCTTCAGCACCACAGAACCTACTGACTGGCGCGTACTCCTGACAGGTCATCAGCTAGCAGTTCGCGCGCAACTCCGAGGCGCTCACGGCGACCCCTGCGAGGCGCTGAAACCCGCACGTGACAATGCTGCGAGCAGGTCCTCCGAGTGCGCGCGAGAGATCATGTGCAGCTTCTCCGAAGTGTCCTGGTCCAGGTGCAGCGCAACGGCGAGGCGGCGCACCGTGGCGGCGCGCGGCCTGGCCACCGCACCGCACTCCAGATGACTGATGGTGCGCACACTCACGCCGCTGGACGCCGACAACTCCTCTTGGGTGAGGCCCGTCCGTTCACGGGCAAGTCGGAGAATCTCCGCGAGGCTCACGTTCGCCTTCTCCATTACACGCCTCCGTTCGGCGATCGCACGGTGTACCAAGGGACGGCCGTACCGGGAGAAATCACTCGCTGGGAATGCGGGTGCATTCGGCGGGAGTGCTGAAAGGCGCCTTCTGACGGCGCGGGTGGCGCTGCCGGTTCGCCACGCGAGGGGCGATCTCGATCCGCCGGCTGCGCGGACCCGCGACCGGGAGTCGCACCAGCCGCTGCCCTCACGGGCCGTGACGATCCCTTCCCCCCTTGAGCGATCGGTTTAATCGTTCGATTAAACCGTATGATGAGGGATCGAGCGGGGCAGGCGCAAGAGAGGGGTGGAGCGATGGTCAGTGCTGCCGAGAGCGGGGCCCAGACGCGGGAGCGGCTGATCGAGGCCGCGACCCGGACGCTACGCGGGCACGGTTACCTCGGCGTCAGCGCCAGGGCGATCGCCCGGGAGGCCGGTGTCAACTCGGCCCTGATCTTCTATCACTTCGGTGGGATCGAGCCGTTGCTGGTGGCCGTCTTCGAGCGGGTCTCGCAAGAGCGCCTGGCTGTGCATCGCGCCACCGTCGCCGACGTGCGCACGCTCGAGGAACTGGTGGTGGCCGCCGAGCGGATCTACCACGACGACATCGAGGGAGGGCATCACGCGGTGTTCTCCGAGCTGGTCGGCGCTGCCGTCTCGAAGCCCGAACTGCGCGGCCCGATCACTGAACGCGCGCAGGCCTGGATCGAGTTCGCCGAGTCCACGCTGGACCGGGTGATCGGCGGGACACCGCTGGCCAAGCTCGTCCCGCCCCGTGACCTGGCCAATGCGGCCATCACCTTCTACTTCGGGGTGTACCTCTTCACGGTGCTGGACGCCGACCGCTCGCGAACGGAGTCCCTGTTCGCCCTGGGTCGCCGGCTGGCGCCCATGGCCCGGCTTCTGACGGTCCGCCTGCCCCGGAGACCCTGAGCGCAGAGCGCCGGCCGCCCGTCCTGACCCGCGACGCCCCGACCGGGCCGCCGGAGGCGATGACGAGCGGGCGTCCGGTGCCCGCGAGTGCGTCGCCGAACGTCGCGTGCCCGAGACCGCGGGCGGACGGCCCGTTCCGCGCACTTCGCCGTGGGGCAGCGGGTGTTGACGCCGCCGGGGGTGGCCGAACCTGTGCTAGCGTCTTCGGCGGACGTACGAAAGTCACGGTCCGGTAGGTAGTCCGGATGGCGAACAGTCGCTCGTACGGTGCCCGTTGAGGCAGCCCGGTGCGTCCCTTCCTCGTTTTCACGACCGAGAAGGGACACGACCGTGTCGGATCTGCACGTCATCATCGCCGGGGGTGGGCTGGGTGGCCTGGCCCTCGCGCAGGGCCTCCTCAGGGCGGGGATCAGCGTCGCCGTCCACGAGAGGGACCCCGGCCCGGCCTTCCGCAACCAGGGCTACCGCCTGCGCTTCGACCCCGACGGCATCACCGCCCTCAGGGCCGTGCTGACCCCGCAGGCGTACCAGGTGTTCGCCGCCACCGCCGGGACCCCCGGGTCGCGTATAGCCACCTTCGACCACCACCTGAACCCCCAGCACGTCCAGGAGCTCCCGCTCGTCCCGGGCCTGCCCGGTAGCGGGAACCTGGCGGTCAACCGCATGACGCTGCGTCAGATCCTCTTGGCCGGACTGGACAAGGCCGTGCACTACGGCGCCCGGCTCACCCGCTACGACGTCAGCGCCTCCGGCACGGTGACGGCACACTTCGCGGACGGCACCAACGCCACGGGCGACGTGCTGATCGGCGCCGACGGCGTCAACTCGGCGGTCCGCAAGCAGTACCTGCCGCAGGCGCGCGTCGTCGACGCCGGGCTGCGGCTGCTCTACGGCAAGGTCCCCTGCGCCGACGACCGGGCCCGCTCCCTGGTCCCGCCCGAGCTGCTGGGACTGTGGACCACCGTGGTCGGACCCGAGCGGCGCTTCGTGGGACTCGCTCCCGTGCAGTACCGCGAACCGATGCACCAGGTGACGGCCCGCCTGGCCCCGGACATCGAACTCGGCGACGACAGCGCCTACCTCGCCTGCGTCTTCGGCGCCCGCCGCGAACAGTTCCCCTGCACCGACGCGGAGTTGTTCGCCATGGGCGGCGCGGACCTGCGGGCGCTGACGCTCTCGCTGGTCGAGGGCTGGCACCCCGGGCCGGTCGAGACGGTGTCCCGTCAGGACCCCGCCTCGATCTTCCCGGTCGCGGTGCGCACCAGTGTGCCCGTCGCCGCCTGGGAGACGACCTCGGTCACCCTGCTGGGCGATGCCATCCACACCATGAGCCCGGTCATCGGCGTCGGCGCGAACACCGCCCTGCGGGACGCCCGAGTCCTGGCCGACCGGCTCGCCCAGGCCGCCGGCGGGCGACCGCTCACCGAGGCCCTGCGCGCCTACGAGGAGGAGATGCTCGGATACGGATTCGACGCCGTGCGCGACTCGGCCACCTACGGGAACCGCATGCTGGGCCAGGACCCGCTGCCCTCCGGGCAGCCGTAGGGATCGGTCGGTTCAGCGTGCAGGCGCCGCCCGCCGGCACGAGCGCGAACCGAAGTTCTTCGGTGATCCATCCTGGGCGTAGGGGGTGCAGGGGGAGGCGAAGGGGACAACGGCGGCGGGGCCGCCCGACCCCCTCTCAGTCCTGCTGCTCTCGCTCCGGGGCGGCACCGCCTTGCCGCAGGGCCCGCAGGGTCGTGCCGCGGCGGCGGCGGACCAGGGTCCGCAGGGTGCTGGTGTTGCGGTAGCCGACCCGGGCGGCGATCGCGTCGGGGCCCATCGTCGTGGTCCGCAGCAGGAAGGTCGCCTCGTCGAGGCGGATCTCCTGGAGGAAGTCCAGCGGCGACATGCCGATCACCGACTGGGTGGTGCGCTGCAGCGTCCGTTCGCTGACGCCGAGAGTACGGGCGGCCGCGCCGAGCGGGGGAGGGTCGGCCAGGTGGGTGCGCGCCCAGCGCTCGAAGGCGGCCACCAGCGGGTCGGCCTGGGCCAGCAGGGTGGGGGCCGCGAACGCGGCCTGGGAGGGGCGGTCCCCGATCAGGAGGTAGCGGGCGACCAGGTCGGCCAGGGCCGGACTGTGGCGGTGCACCACGGCCAACGCGAGGTCGATGTGGGCGAAGGCGGCAGCGGCGGTGGTGAAGGCGCCGTCGTGGACCAGGGTTCGCGAGTCGTCCAGCCGGACCTCGGGGTAGCGGGCTCGGAAGGCGGGCCCGGCCCACCAGCTGGTGGTGGCGCGCCGGCCGTCCAGGACCCCCGACTCCGCCAGGAAGAAGGCACCGGTGCAGGCGGCCGCGAGGTCGGCGCCGGCCGCGTGCACCTCGCCCGCGAGTGCCGGGACCCAGGCGTTGGCGTCCGACCGCACCGCCTCGATGATCTGATCGGGGCTCTTGAGCCCGACCGCGGGCAGTAGCAGCAGGTCCGGCCGCTGGGTGAGCCCGGCGACGGGCTCGGTGGCCAGGAGGAGCCCGTTGCCGGTGCGGACCTGGGAGCCGGCGCCTACGGTGGTCACGGTGAAGGGGACGGGGCCCGGCTCCCGCTGTCCGATCAGCGAGTTGGCGGTTCCGAACACGTCGAGGACGGCGCAGAGCCCGGAGTCGAAGGTCCCCTCGACGACGGCGACAGCGATCTGCATGTCGGGAACGGTATCAGAGGTGTCGTTTCCGTCACTTCAGGTCGGATCGCGGTCTCCGTAACGTCGTCGGTGGGCGGTGCGGGAGCGATCGCACGGCACCGCACCGACCACCAGGAACAACGACCTCCGGACGAGCCGTCCGGACCGAACGAAGGACGACGACATGACGCTCAAGCTGGGTGTGCTGGCACTGCTCCAGGCCAAGCCGGGCAAGGAGGCCGAACTCGCGGCGTTCCTCGAGGGCGGGCGCGCGATCGTGGCGGAGGAGCCCGCCACCCGCGTCTGGTACGCGTTCCAGGTCGACGGCAGCACCTTCGGGATCTTCGACGCCTTCGAGGACGAGGCCGGCCGTCAGGAACACCTGAACGGACGGATCCCCGCCGCCCTCGGGACGGTCGGCGCCGACCTGCTCGCCGCCGCGCCCGACATCCGCCTGGTCGACGTGCTTGCGGTGAAGGACCCCGCCTGACCGGCGCCTGACCCCCGCCTGACCGGCGCCTGCTGGCTGCCGCTTGCCGCCGCCTCCGGTAAGCGGCCGCCAGGTTGCCGGATCAGGAGAAGATGACCGAGCGAAGCTTGGGCGCGGATCCGAGCTTCTTTCCCGGGTTCATGACGTAGTAGGTGTCGCCGTCGCAATCGGCCTCGGCGAAGACGGTCGCCGTCGCGTCAGTGAAGTTGCTGGGGGAGAAGGCGGGCTCGCCGTCACTGAGAAGCTCCGGAAGGTTGAGGCACACCCCTGATTGCGGGTCGGCGAGGGCACCGGGCGTCACGGTGCCGAGCTTGTCCTTGTACTGGTAGAGGAAATCGCCGGTGGCGGCCGAGGCCGATCCGGGGATCGCGAGGACGAGGGTGAGGGCGCCGAGGGCGGCGGCCACGGTGCTGCGAAGACGCACGAGAAGGACCCATTTCACTATCAGCAACAGTGTCGCCACTAAAGGTAGCTGTGGGCTGATTGGAGAAACGATTCCTCCGACGAACGCCGTGCGCCCGGCCCTCGTCCTTCCTGGGGCAGTCGAAATCCAACCGGACGAGGGCGGCGGGCACCGCGAATCCGATGATCGGTGGGGCGCTACTCGGAGACGTTGGCGGTGAGCAGGCGCAGCAGGGTGCGGGCCTGGTCGAACTGGGTGGGGGTCAGGCCCATGGCGCGGCCCATCGCGGTGGGGATGTGGGCGGCCCGGGCCTGTAGGGCGTGGCCCTCGGGGGTGAGGGTGACCAGGACGGTGCGCTCGTCGTCGGGGCGGCGTTCGCGGCGGACGAGGCCGCCTGCCTCCAGGCGTTTGACCAGCGGGGTGAGGGTGCCGTAGTCGAGTTGCAGCGCGGCGCCGATCTCCTTGATCGGTACGGTGTCCTGCTGCCAGAGCGCCAACAGGACCAGGTACTGCGGATAGGTCAGCCCGAGCGGTTCCAGCAGGGGGCGATAGCGCGTGGTCACGGCGCGCGAGGCGGCGTAGAGGGCGAAGCAGAGCTGGTCCCCGAGTATCGGGGAGAACTCCTGCTCCGGGGCGTTCGCCTCGCCGTTCATCCGACCCTCCTGCACCTGCCGTTCGCACCCGCGGCGGTTCGCGCGGGCGCACGCACAGAGCCTAGACCAGCGATGACACGAGTTCAATGCCCACGATTACCTTGCGCACAAGTTAATCGTGTCATAGTCTTCGATTCGTGGGCAGGAAGCCCGCACCGCCACGGAGTGAGGAGAGCACCATGTCCGACCACACCCCCGCCGTCCCGGTCCTGGAGACCGCCGCGGCCGAGTTCGCCGCCGCCACCGCCAACCCGCCCTACCTCTTCGACCTCGGCCCGGTCGAGGGCCGAAAGGCCGTGGACGAGGTGCAGGCGGGCGGGATCGACCAGCCCGCGGTCGACGAGGAGTGGGTCACCGTGCCGGGCGGCCCGACCGGCAGTGTCCGGGCCCGGATCGTCAGGCCGGCCGGCGCCGCGGGCCCGCTGCCGGTGATCCTCTACATCCACGGTGCGGGTTGGGTGTTCGGCAACGCCCACACCCACGACCGGCTGGTCCGTGAGCTGGCCGCCGGGGCCGGGGCGGCCGTCGTCTTCCCCGAGTACGACCTCTCCCCGGAGGCCCGCTACCCCGTGGCGATCGAGCAGAACTACACGGTGGCCCGCTGGGTGGTGTCCGAGGGTGCCGGCAAGGGTCTGGACAGCGCCCGGGTCGCGGTGGCCGGGGACAGCGTGGGCGGCAACATGGCCGCGGCGCTGACCCTGATGGCCAAGGAACGCGGCGACCTGACGCTGGTTCAGCAGGTGCTCTTCTACCCGGTCACCGACGCGTCCTTCGACACGCCGTCCTACCACCAGTTCGCCGAGGGCTACTTCCTGCGCCGGGACGGCATGCAGTGGTTCTGGGACCAGTACACCACCGACCCCGCGCAGCGCGCCGAGATCACCGCCAGCCCCCTGCGGGCGAGCACCGAGCAGCTGACCGGCCTGCCGCCTGCGCTGGTCATCACGGGCGAGGCGGACGTGCTGCGCGACGAGGGCGAGGCCTACGCCGCGAAGCTGCGCGCGGCCGGGGTCCCGGTGACCGCCACCCGCTACCAGGGCATCATCCACGACTTCGTGATGCTCAACGCGCTGCGCGGCACCCAGGCCGCCCAGGCCGCGATCACCCAGGCCGTGGACGTGCTGCGCACAGCCCTCGGCACCGCCTGAGGCGCGATCGGCTCCGAGCCGGAGCGCGGCGATCGGCGCGGTCGGGCTGCGGCGAGGGAAGGCCATCGCCGCCTGCCAAGTCCGCGTCCGGTCCAGGTCGAGTCATCGCTGGGCGGGCGGTGCCTGCCGGCACCGCCCGCCCAGCATGCCCGGCCCGTCAGCCGTTGGTGCAGGTCGGGCAGGGTGCGCAGCGTTCGACCCGGACGTCGTCGAGGACCGGACCGTAGGAGGTGTTCGGCGTGGTGCTGGCGAAGCCGATGGTGGTGGTGGCGTTGGTGGCCCGGAAGGTGAACTGCCGGTTGACGTATCCCATGTTGGTGGTGGACTTCCCGGTGACGTTGAAGGAGAAGTCCTGGAAGTCCTGCCCGTCGATGAGGGCGTTGCCGGTCCTGAGGGTCGGGCCGCCGGCGGGGTTGCCGGCCAGGGCGTAGGTGACGGTGTAGTTCGCGCCGGGGACGGTGGTGAAGGTCTGGGCCACGGTGCCGGGAGTGGTGCCGTTGAGGTCGACGGACTGGTCTCCCTCCGCCGCCTGCCAGAAGCCGGCGCCAATCAGGTCGACGTTCCCCGCAGTGACCTGCCACGGACCGATGGCCTGCCCGGCGGACAGTGTGGTGAAGCTGCCGGCCGCCACCCTCGGGTTCTCGAAGCTGCCGTCGTCGAAGCGGCTGACGGTCTGGGCCGAGGCCGTGACCCCGAGGCCGGCGAACAGGGCAGAGCTGGCCGCGACAACGCAGATGCGCTTGGCAAACATGGATTTCCCTTCCGAATGGTGACCACCACACCACGGTGATGCGTCTACGAAGAAGATAGGTGGATGCCCGGGCAGGAAAAAGCCCCCAAAGGAAGGACGGATAATAGTATCGAGCGAGCTGAATTCAGCTCGAATCCAGCGGATGATGTCTTCGGAGCCTGAGGCCCGAAAGCGAAGAGTTCCCTTGTGGTCCGGGAGGATGTGACTTCTGCGGTTCCATCCGGCAAGGCATCTCTCGACATGGATCGGCTGCGGCATGGCGCGATGGGACGGTTGCTGCGGCAGCTGGGGTGAACTGTGCCGGCGAACGCTCGAGGGCCCCGCCGGAACGATACCGGCGGGGCCCTCGAGCTCGGTGCCTCTTGGGAGCTACTCGAAGCGCACGGTGAAACGATCCTGCCACCCGAAGTTCTCGTCCTGGCGCACGACCCGGTCCAGCAGGGCCGCGATCCGGTCGAAAAGCTCGACTCCGAGCTGTGTCCGGGAGGCTTCGGAGTTCTGCCAGACCAGCTCGACGGGGCGCTCGACATCGGTGGACAGTCGGTCCCACAGGGCGTTGAGGTTGTACCCGTAGTAGCCGAAGTCCAGCTCCCGGTCCAACACCCGGTGCAGGTCCGCCTCGGAGTGGATCGTCAGACCGTCGATGGTGACGCGCATGGGTTCGCTGCTTCCGGTTCAGGAGTCGCTAGGAGTCTTGTCATGGTCGCTGGTGACGTAGGCCAGGCCGTCGTTCGAGGACAGCGGACGCCAGCCGGCCTGCTCGGACCGCTTCACCATGGGGTGGCGCCGCTCCGGCGTGGCGGCTCTGCGACCAGAACGGGTGGTGGTCGGTGCCGAGGAGGTCGGCCTCCTCGGCGCCCGGTACGACCTCGCAGGCGGGGGCGATCTGACGTTGCGTCAGATCGCCCCCTCGGTCAGCTGAAGTCCAGTCCGGCGATGTTGTCGGACAGTGCCCCGGCGTGGGCCTGGACGCTGTCGGCGTGCTGCGCGAACACCGCCGCGTGGGCCTTCAGGTCCTCGGGGTGGATCTTGAAGCCGCTGCCGGCGCCACCCCCGGAGGCGTCGAGCATGTCCTCCAGGGCGGAGTAGGTCATGCCCGAGACCGCCTTCTCGATCAGACCGAGCAGCGGGGTGAGCGCGGCCTCGACCACCTGGGCGAGGATGTACTGGATCAGCTGGTTCTCCAGCGCCTGGACGATCTTCTCGGCGCCCTCGATGATCAGCGGCATCGCCAGCTCGGAGAGCCCGAAGGTGAAGGCCGCGGCGGCCTGGTCGGCGACGAAGCTGGCGGCCATCACCACCAGTTCGGCGATCGTCTCGATCTTCAGCCCCACGATGAAGTCCGCCGCCGCGTCCAGCGCGGTGGCCAGCACGTGGCAGGCGTTCAGCAGGTCGGTCATGTGCCCCTGGGACAGGTGCGCCCACTTGGAGACCAACAAGTCGTAGGAGTTGGCCTGGTAGGCGTCGCCCATCGCCTTGATGGTGCTGCTCGCCTGCTGGTGCGTGTCGTCGATGTTGTTCGCGAAGTCCCGCACGTGCGAGGCGAACTCGCGGACCTTGTCCTCGTTGACCTGCGGCCAGTTGACGCCGATGACCTGCAGGAAATCCACTACCGGGTCAGGCAGTTCGATCGCCACGACCCACCCCCTTGTTCTCGGTTGCCACCCCCGTGGAAGGAGGCCGGGCGCGCCCGGTGGACGCGCCCGGCCGGAGCGCCCGTCAGGTGAGCGCGGCCTCGGCGAACCGCAGCAGCCCGTCGCGCTCCAGTTCCTGCCGCTCGCCCTGGCCGGTCAGCACGAAGCTGCCCGACCAGGTCGCCCGCCACACCTGGTGGCGGAAGTTCTCGAACTCCACGAACCCGCCCTCGACCCCTTCGAGCAGCTCCAGCTCGCGGAAGAGCACCGCCGCCTTCGTCAACCCGCGGTCGGGGCCGATGCTTCCGCCCTGGGTGCGCGGGTTGTCGAAGCGCATCGTCAGGAACGGCGAGGGCTGCCGGTCCAGGCTGGTCGCCCGCAGGCCCTGCGGGTGCGAGACCTGGAAAAGCGCCTGCTCGTCCGTCTCGGTACCGGAGAACTCGTAGTGCCAGCCGGGGAAGACGGCGTAGGTGAGCGCGTGCAGCGCCGCGTTCTCCCGGGCGTGGTAGGTGTGCGCGCGCGGCGCCGCCACCGCGGCGGTGTCGACGTCGCGCCCGGCGGCCGAGAAGCCGGGCAGCGCGACGAGCGGGCGCGGGTCGCCGAGCAACTGGTCGGTGTGCGCGCGGGCGTACGCCAGCAGGGCCGTGACCAGCTCCGGGTCGTAGGAGTCGAGGGTGTTCACCTGGAAGGCGTGCTTGCCGTCCGCGGCGAGCGCCGCGGTGAAGTGGAAGCGCGGGTTCGGCGACCAGTGCCAGGCGTCGGGCAGCCCGGCGAGGGCTTCGGCGGCGGGCATGCCGGACAGGGTCTCGCTCAGGTCCATGGGCGCGGATCTCCAGGGGTGGTGCGGTCGGTGGGCGGCGGGAGGTGGATCACGTGCGGCTGTAATTCGGTCCGGTGGTCTGGCGGTAGCGCGAGGTCATCGCGCCACCGCCGGCCGAATTCGTGGGTCCGTCCATCGCTTCCATATTAGTGGTGTCGTTGTAGTAGTCGTTGCGTGCCGCACGGTCGGTGTCGTAGCCGGTGCTGTTCCAGTGGTCGACCACGGCGGGCACGTGTTCGTAGGTCACCTGGCCCTGCGGGATGAGCTGACCGTTGCGGTCCCGCCAGGTCAGCTGGTCGCGTGGGATCGGGTTGTTGGCGGCGTCGACCGGGCGCCCGGTCTGCTGGTTGATGCCCTCGTCCGTCCAGTGGCGGATCATGTGCTCGTGGGTCGGCTGCCGGTAGCCGCTCGGGTACTCGGTCCTGCGGGTGTGGGTGTTGGGCACCGCGTTCGGGTTGGCCATGAACTGGCCGTTGGGCGCCCGCAGCATCAGGCCCAGCGGGTCGCAGGCCACCAGCGGGTTGGGGGCGTAGCCGTAGGCGTCCGGCGCGGGGGCCAGGCCCAGCGGGTCGGTCGTCAGGTAGCGGGCGGCCACCGGGTCGTAGTAGCGGTGCACGTTGTAGTGCAGCCGGGACTCGGGGTCGAAGTACTGGCCGGGGAAACGCAGCGGGGTGTCGGTGACCTGCCGGTCCGCGCTGACCGGCACGCCCCAGATGGTGCTGCGCTGCTGCCAGGCCGTCGAACCGTCGGGTGCGAGCAGCTCGGTGGGGGTGCCGACCAGGTCGGTGACGATCGCGAAGAACCGCCGGTCGACCTCGGCCTGGTCGTCGGCGCCGGTGGCCAGCTGCTCGCTCTGCGCGATCGGGTGCAGGCCGTGGTAGTCCCAGCTCAGCGTGTACGGCCCCGGCAGCTGCGGGCTGTGCGCGGTCTGCTCGATCAGCGTCCAGTCGTCCCAGCCGAACTCGGTCCACTGCAGGACCGTCAACTCGGCGTCGGGGCCTTCGGAGGCGCCCGTGACATCCGCGTCGTCCGGGGCGCCCGCGTCGTCCGGGGCGTCCGGGGCGCCCGCGTCGACCGAGGCGTTCGGGGCGTTGGGGCGGACCGTGCCGCCCGTGCTGATCAGCTGCTGCTTGGTGATGCGCCGGCCGAGCGGGTCGTAGCGGTAGCGCCAGTGCGCGCCGTCGGGAGTGACGACCTCGGTCAGCCGGTCCTCGGCGTCCCAGGTGTAGCGCCAGCTCCTGGTCCGGCCGGAGAGGGTGCGGATCCGGCGGCCGGTGACCCGGCCGGCCTCGTCGTAGCGGAAGTCGACTCGGCCCGCCGAGCGCAACCGGGAGCCGTGGTAGGCGCGTTCGCCCTGGGCTGCGCCCTCCCCGCGGCCGGGCCAGGCGGCCTCGGCGAGGTGCCCCGCCCGGTCGTAGACGTAGCTCTCGGTCCAGTCGGCGGCGCGCACGGCGGTCACCCGGCCGGCCTGGTCGAGCTCGTAGCCGGTGTGCGCGCTGGTGCCGTCCGGGGCCTGGTCGGTGATGCCGGTCAGGCTGCCGCCGGGGCCGTAGCTGTAGGCGCGGTGCAGCAGCGGGGTGCCGCCGGCGGCGGTGGTGCGACCGGTCAGCCGGCCGAGCGCGTCCCAGCCGAAGCCGAACGCCAGCTGCCCGCCGAAGCTGCGGCCGGTCTCGCGGCCCAGCAGGTCGTGCTCGAAGTCGATCCGGTGGCCGGCCGAGGTGAGCGAGGTCGGGTTGTCGGCCGCGTCGTAGGTCCACTCGCTGACGGTGCCGGCCGCGGTGCGGCGGCTGGTCCGGCGGCCCAGCACGTCGTAGCCGAAGCTGACGGTCCGCCCGTCGACGGTCTCGGCGAGCAGCCGGCCCACCGGGTCGTAGCGGCGGGTCAGTTCGCAGTCCGCGGTGCGGGCCGCGACCAGCCGGCCCGCCAGGTCGTAGTCGTAGTTGGTGGTCCGCCCGTCGTCGGCGGTTCTGGCGACCACCCGGCCGAGCACGTCGTACCCGAAGTCCAGGCTCTGCCCCGCGCCGTTCTCCCGGTGCAGCACCTGGTTCGCCGCGTCGTAGCCGTAGCTGACGGTGCGACCGTCGAAGTCCTGCTCGGCGGTCACCCGGCCCGCCTCGTCGTGCTGGTAACGCCAGCTCTGCCCCTGCGGGTTGAGTACCTCGGTGAGGCGCAGCAGGCGGTCGTGGGTGAACCGGTGGCGGGCGCCGTCCGGGTCGGTGCGGGTCGTCAGCAGGTGGAAGTGGGTGTACTCCATGCTGGTGACGGCGCCGTCGGCGGCGGTGTGGGTGAGGTTGTTGCCCTCGGCGTCGTAGGTCCACGACTCGGTGCCGGCGTCGGGCAGGGTGCGCGAGAGCGGCCGGCCCTCCACCGACCAGGTGGTCCTGGTGGTCCGGCCGAGCGGGTCGGTGGCGCTGGTCACCCGGCCGAAGGCGTCGCGCTGGTAGGTGCTGCGGGCGCCGAGCGGGTCGACCGCCTCGGTCAGCAGGCCGGCCGGGTCGTAGCCGAACCGGGAGACCCGGCCGAGCGCGTCGGTGAGTTCGGTCAGCCGACCGGCCTCGTCGTAGTGGTAGCGGGTGGTGACGCCGGCCCGGTCGGTCAGCGCGGTGCGGTTGCCGCGCTCGTCGTAGGCCTGCTGCCAGGTCAGGCCCTCGGGAGTGCGGATCTCCACCGGCTGGTGCAGCTCGTTGTAGGCGATCCGCAGCGTGCTGCCGTCCGGGCGGTCGACCCCCACCACGTCGCCCCGCTCGTCGCGGGTCAGCCGGGTGCTGTGGCCGAGTTCGTCGGTGTAGCGCAGCAGGCGGCCGTAACGGTCGTGCTGGACCCGGACGCTGTGGCCGAGCTGGTCGGTGATCCGGGTCAGGTGGTGGTGCTCGTCGTAGTGGTACGCGGTGCGGCCGCCGTGGCTGTCGGTGACGGTGTTGACCCGGTTCGCCGGGTCGTAGTCGATGCCGACGCTCAGCGCGCCGGACGGGCCGTGGCCCTGCCGCACCCGCCCGTCCTCGTCGTACTCGTAGGAGTAGCGGTGGCCGTTGCGGTCGGTCCAGGCGGTTACCCGGTCCTGGCCGTCGTAGTCGTAGACCAGCGGCAGGCCCGAGGAGTTGACGACGTCGGTCAGCCGGCCGCGGGCGTCGTAGTCGAAGCCGACGACGGTGGTGCCGAGCCCGCCGTTGCTGCCGTCCAGCAGCCGCAGCTCCTCGATCCGCGGGCCGGCGGCGGTGCGCAGCAGGCCGACGGCCACCCGTCGGCCGCTGCTGTGGCGCAGCTCGACGGGCAGCCGGGCCTCGTCGTGGACGATGTCGAGCCGGTGGCCGTTGCGCTCGGTCAGGGCGGCCAGCGGGCGGGTGGCGAACCCCGGGACGGCGGGGAAGTGGCGGGTCCAGCCGGTCTCCGGGTCGTGGATCCGGATGGTGTCCTCGGCGTGGTCCCAGGTCAGCGGCCAGCGGGCGCCCTCCTCGGGCAGGACCTGCCGGCCCGGCCCGGTCGGCACCGGGTAGTGCAGCAACTGGCCGTCGTCGCCGGCGTAGTGGATGCCCTGGTGGTCGACCTGCACGCGCTGGGTGAGGGTGCTGGACCAGCCCGGGCCGAACAGGGTGCCCATCCGGTAGCCGGAGGCGTAGGCGCGGCGCAGCAGGATCGGCAGCAGGCCGGGGATGTCCAGGTCGGTCTCGGAGGTGATCATCTGACCGGAGACCAGGTCGACCGGGTCGGTGCCGCCGGTCTCGGTGCCCTCGTTGCCGTCGGAGCGCTGGCCGCCGCGCCGGCCGTCGCCGTTGAGGTTCGGGCCCTCCACCTTGCCGGGCTCGCCGTCGCCCTTGCCGGGGCCGCTGTTGCCCTTGCCGCTGTTGCCCTCGGGGGGCTTGCCGCCGCCGGAGGGGTGCTCGTCGGGGTGCGGGTCGCGCACCGAGCCCGCGCCCGGCTCGCCCTTCCCGGTCCGGCCGAGGCCGTCGACCAGCTTGGACTCGTTCTTGGCCGTGTGCTCGGCGACCTTGGTGGCGTTCTGCTCGGTGTCCTTCAGGATCTTCTTGTAGGACCCCGCGAAGTCCTCGGCCAAGCTCTTCGTGGTCTTCTTGGCCGCGTCCTCCAACGCGTGCGCGATCTGCCCCTTCACCGGATCCCCTCCCTGCACACCCCCGTGCTGACTGCGTGTCACCCCCACGCTAGCAAGGCCGCTCACCTGTGCGAGAGCCGGAGCCGGTGTGGCCGTGGTGATCCCCGGGGCGCCGGCGGTGCCGCCACCTGGACGGAGCCCGCACGTTCCCGGTTCGCCGAACAGGCCGCCCGCCCCGTGCGGACCCCGGTCAGGGTCCCAGTCTGCTGCCGCCCCGTGCGCCTGACCCAGCCGGGCGCCGGTCACGCCCTAGCGTGGTTCCGAAACCGTCCAGGCGGACCGCCGCCTTGATCCGTTCCTACGGAGGCACTGTGACCACCACCGCCCTCGCCGAGCTCACCGGGGACTACGTCCTCGACCCCGTCCACACGCGGATCGGCTTCGTCGCCCGCCACGCCATGGTGACCAAGGTCCGCGGTGCGTTCGGGCGTTTCGAGGGAACCGCCCATCTGGACGGTGCCGATCCGGCCCGCTCCACGGTCCAGGTGGTGATCAAGGCCGAGAGCATCGACACCGGCGTCGAGCAGCGCGACCAGCACCTGCGGGCGAACGATTTCCTGGACGCGCCCACCTTCCCCGACATCACGTTCCGCAGCACCTCGGTCGAGCCGCGCTCCGACACCGAGTACCGCGTCACCGGTGACCTGACCATCAAGGGCACCACCCGCCCGGTCGGCATCGACTTCGAGTACACGGGCAACGCGGTCGACCCCTACGGCAACCGGCGGGTCGGCCTGGAGGGATCGGTGACCATCTCCCGCAAGGACTTCGGCGTGACCTGGAACGCGGCCCTGGAAGGCGGCGGTGTGCTGGTCGGCGACAAGGTCGTCCTGGAGTTCGACATCTCCGCGATCAAGCAGGACTGAAGGCCGTCCCGTCACTGCTGTCAGGATCTGCGGTGGCCGGTCACCACGTCAGGGGCACGGCCGAAGCCTTCGGCCGTGCCCCTGACGGCTCATGACCCATCAGGGCCGGTCCGTGCGGTGATTCCAGGGAACAGCGCGCCGATCGACCGACCGAATGATTCGATTGCCGTCGAAGGAACCGGCGAAGGGGGCGTGCTCGTGATCCGGATCCGCCTGGGAGCTCAGGGCCTGGGAGGCGTCAGGTTCGCGGTCTCGCCCGTGCACTCCGCCAAGGCCCTGAGCCCGGCCACCGTCTCCCACCACCTGCAACTCCTCCACCGTGCCGGACTCGTGACCCGCACCCGACGGTCCCGGCACGTGCTCTACCAGCGGCTCGGGGGAGCAGGGTCCGGTGGCGGCGGCTAAGGGCTGTCCCCGCAACGATCCAGGAGCGGAAGCGCTCCGCCCGTGTGCCGAGCCCGTGTGCGGGCCGCAAGCCGAGCACCGTGCCGCGGCGCGGAGGCGCCGGCGCGGTGCGCCCGGGGCGCTCCCGGTCGCCGATGCCGCAGGACCGAGCCACTCTTGTCGTGGCCTACTGGCGGAGAATCGGGCCATGCGCATTCTGATCATCACCGCCGGTTCGCGAGGAGACGTCGCGCCCTTCACCGGCCTGGGGCGCCGCCTGCTGGACGCGGGCCATCAGGTCGCCGTGGCCGCCCACCCGTCCTTCGCCACCCTCGTCGGCGGATGCGGTCTCGACTACCGGTCCGTGCCGGGGGACCCGCAGGGGTTGATCCGGGACTGGGCCCGGGCGGCGTCGCGGGAGGAGGCCCAGGCGCTGACGAGGGCGTACGCGGACGGGCTCGCCGATGGAGTGGCGCAGGCGGTGGCGGGCGGAGCCGACCTGCTGCTCACGGCTTTCGGTCCGGCGCCGCTCAGCCGGACGGTCGGCGAGGCGCTCGGTGTCCCCGTCATCGGCACCTACCTCGCACCGTCGTTCGCCACCAGTCAGTTCCCGCTGCCCAACGCACGGAACACCGACGGCCTCGGGCCGCAGGGCAACCTCGCCGCGGGCCGGGACGTGGTGAGGCGCGCGGAGGGGGTATTCGCCGGCGCGGTGACCCGGTTGCGTGCCCGCCTCGGGCTGGCCGCCGGCGCGTCGTCGGCGCCGGTGGACGTCCGGCCGGTCTTCCACGGCTTCAGCCCGTTGGTGGTGCCGCGCCCCGAGGACTGGCCGTCCTGGGTAGAAGTGGTGGGCTACTGGTGGCCCGTGCGGCCGCAGGGCTGGCAACCCCCGGCCGAACTGGTCGACTTCCTGCAGGCCGGTCCGCCCCCGGTGTTCATCGGGTTCGGCAGTATGGCGGTGGGACAGGGCGAACGGCTCAGTGAGCTGGTGACCGCGGCGGTGGAGCGGGCAGGCGTGCGCGCGGTGGTGCAGGCCGGGTGGGCCGATCTGAGCGGCCGCGGCGACGACGTCCTGGCCGTCGGCGACGTCCCGCACGACTGGCTGTTCCCACGCGCCGCCGCCGTCGTCCACCACGCCGGGGCGGGCACCACCGCGGCCGGGCTGCGGGCCGGGGTACCCGCCGTGCCCGTGCCCGTCATGGCCGACCAGCCGTTCTGGGCGTCCCGGCTGCACCAGCTGGGAGTGGCCCCCCGACCCTTGCCGTTCCAGGACCTCACCGCCGACACCCTCGGCGACGCGATCACCGCCTGCCTGTCCGAGCCCGCCCACCGCCACCGCGCGGCCGAACTCGCGCGCGGGATCGCCGCCGAGGACGGCACCGCCTCGCTGCTCGCCCACATCGGCTCACAGGGCGCCGGGTGAACCCGAGCTCACCCGGCGGCGAACGCCGTTGAGGAAGACCCGCTGCCCGGTGTCGACGCGGCTGGTGTCGCTGTGGGCGGGCTCGGTCTTCATCCCGCCCGTCCGCACCTTGTGAACAGGCTGCCGGGGCGGGTGGCACGAGCGGTGCGCCGCCCCTCGAATGGCTCCATTGAGTAGTCCTCCCGGCACGGTGAGTGTTCTCGTGGTGTGTGGGCCGCACGGCCCGTCGGACATGACAGCGGCCGGGCCCAGCGCCCTGCGGCGTCGAGTGCTCTGCGCGGCGGTGTCCGCGCGTGCGCCTGGCACCACTTTCGGCAGCCTGTCCGGCCTCTGCGCACCGGTTCCCGCGTGCACCGGCGCCCCACGCCGACCCACCCGCATGCGAACGCAGCCCACGGGGTGCGACGGCGGGTGCTGTCACCGCCAACGGAAAGATGGATCATGTCGCTTCCCCGCTCGCCCCGCCTGCCGGTCCATGCCCGTCGCGTCGAGCGGCCGATGGCCGGGATGGGAGTTCTGGCCCTGCTCGCCGCTGCCGGCCTCGCCGGACTCACCCCCGGCGTGAGCTCGGCCTCCAGTCACCGCGAGGCGCCGCTGATCTCGGGCGACCCACGCGCGGACAACACGGACGTGTACGCCTTCACGAGCCCCGACAAGCCGGACACGGTGACGCTGGTGGCGAACTGGATCCCGTTCGAGGAGCCCAACGGCGGCCCGAACTTCTACCCGTTCGCGGACGACGCGCACTACAACATCAAGATCGACAGTGACGGTGACGGCAAGCCCGACACCACCTACACGTGGACGTTCACCAACCACTACAAGGACGACGCGAACCAGTTCCTGTACAACACCGGGGTGGTGAACAACCTCACCGACCCGACCCTGAACTTCACCCAGACGTACACCCTCACCGTCACCAAGGCGGACGGGTCGACCAGGACACTGCTCAAGGACGTGCCCGCGGCCCCGTCCAACGTCGGCAAGGCCTCGATGCCCGACTACGAGCGGCTGCGCAAGCAGGCCACCCTGGACGTGCCCGGCGGTGGGCAGACCTACGCCGGCCAGGCCTCGGACCCGTTCTTCCTCGACCTGCGGGTCTTCGACCTGCTGTACGGCGGGAACCTCAAGGAGTCCGGTCACAACACGCTGGCCGGGTACAACGTCAACACCATCGCGCTGCAGGTGCCCAAGGCAGACCTGGCACTGAAGGGCGACGCGACGCGCAACCCGGTGATCGGCATCTGGTCCACCACCGACCGCAAGGGCGCGGTCGTCGCCGACTCGCGCACCAACGGCGGCGACAAGGGCGGTGAGGGCAAGGGCGGCGAAGGGGTCAAGGACAAGGGCGGCGAGGCCGGCTGGCGGCAGGTCTCGCGCCTGGGCAACCCGCTGGTCAACGAGGTCGTCGTCCCGCTGAAGTACAAGGACGCCTTCAACGCGTTGCCCCCGGTGGACGACCACACCGTGACCCCGGTGGTCAACGCGGTCAAGGACCCGATCGTCCCCAAGCTCGTCCAGAGCATCTACGGCATCCCCGCCCCCGCCACCCCCCGCAACGACCTGGTGGAGATCTTCCTGACCGGGATCTCCAAGAACTCCGGCGGCCCGATCCAGGCCGACCTCAACTCCCAACTGCTGAACGCCGACGTCAGCAAGGCCTCCCCTCCGAGGAACTGCGCCTCAACATGGCGGTACCGGTCACCGCGCAGCCCAACCGGCTCGGTGTCCTGGCCGGAGACTTCCAGGGCTACCCCAACGGTCGCCGGCTCAACGACGACGTCGTCGACATCGAGCTGCAGGCCCTCGAGGGTGCGGCCCAGACCGGGCAGATCGTGCCCGGCCTCGCCGCCGGTGACGGCGTCAACGCCCCCTACCGCCAGCCGAGCGGGTCCTTCCCGTACGTGGCGCTGCCCAGCACCCTGGCCGTGAACCAGGCCGACTCCCTGCACCCGGGCGGCGGCGTCGAGGCCGGTCTCGGTGGCCTGGCCAAGGCCGGCAGCACGCCGATCGCGGCCGGCGACAGGGTGAGCGGCGGGGTCCTGCTGACCGGCGCCGCCGTCGTCGTGCTGCGCCGCCGGCGCGCCGCGCGGTAATGGTCCCTGCCACCGGCCGTGCCCGAAGGGTCCGGCTCGGGGCAGCGGTGTCGCTGACCGTGGGGCTGGCGCTCGGCGCCACCGGCACGATGGGACTCCTGCACCACCGTGTCGTACCGGCGGCA
Source organism: Kitasatospora nipponensis (assembly GCF_039528135.1). NCBI lineage: Bacteria > Bacillati > Actinomycetota > Actinomycetes > Kitasatosporales > Streptomycetaceae > Kitasatospora > Kitasatospora nipponensis. Next base: position 31,409 of record NZ_BAAALF010000037.1, read on the forward strand.
CCGACGGCGAACATCGGCACTCTGCCCGGCACGCCACGCACCGCGGCCGACACGGACCCCACCACCGTGAAGGCCGACCCGGACACCGCGCCGGGAACACGTCATGCTCCGCCGGTGCGGCTCCGGATACCGCGCATCGGCGTGGACACCGCCTTGGAGGACCTCGTGGTCGCCGACGACGGCCATCTCACCGCACCCGTGGACCCCGACCGGGCCGGCTGGTGGGCCCAGGGACCGGCCCCGGGCAGCCCCGGCGCCGCGATACTCGCCGGCCACGTCGACTCCCGCACCGGACCGGCGGTCTTCGCCGGCCTGTCCGCCCTGCACCCGGGCGACGGCATCGAGGTCGACGAATCCGACGGCGCCACCGCCACCTTCACCGTCCAGGCGCTGCGCAGCTATGCCAAGGACGACTTCCCCAACGACGTCGTCTACGGCTCCGACGCGAGCGGTGCGCCCGGCCTGCGGCTGATCACCTGCGGCGGCACCTACGACCACCAGCAGCACGAGTACCTCTCCAACCTGGTCGTCTTCGCCGAACCGGCCGCCGCCGCCAAGGAAGGGTCCCCGCAGGTCTCGCCCGCCGACCACGGCACCCTGTCACCCCGCACCCCCTGAACCCGAACCGCATCGAGCACGGAGCACCTCGTGACACCAAGCATCACCCCGGGCGCCTCGCGCGGGCGCCGGCTGTTGCTCACCGCGTCGGCCGGCGCCCTCGGCGTCGGGCTGTTCCTGGTCGGCGCCCTGGGACTGACCCCCCGGGAGAGCCCCGGGGGGTCGGACCCGAACGCCGCGCCGGTCGGTGCACCGGCGGGACTGCGCGAGGCCGGAAGTTCCGCCGACGCGCTGGCCACCGACATCGCGGGCCTGCAGCAGCACCTGCGCGAGAAGCCCGGGGACGCACCCGCGCTGGGCACCCTGGGGCTGGACTACGTCCAGCAGGCCAAGGCCACCGTCGACCCCACCTACTACCCCAAGGCCGAGGCCGTCCTCACCCGGTCCCTGCAGATCGAGGCGACGGAGAACTTCACCGCGATGGCCGGGATGGCCGCACTCGAAGCCGCCCGGCACAACTTCGCCGCCGCCCTGGACTGGTCCCAGAAAGCCATCGCGATCAACCCCGACAACGCCACGCTGTACGGGATCCTCGCCGACGCCTACACCCAACTCGGCCGCTACCCGGAGTCGTTCGACGCCGTGCAGCACATGGTCGACCTGCGTCCCGGCACCCCCTCGCTGACCCGCGCCTCCTACGCCTGGGAACTGCGCGGCGACACCGCCGCCGCCACCGAGGACATGCAGCGCGCCCTGAACGACGCCGCCACCCCCGCCGACCGGGCCTTCACCCGCTACCACCTCGCCCAGCTCGCCCTCGACCAAGGCGACGCGAAGAGCGCCCTGACCCAGAGCAACGCAGGGCTTGCCGCCGCGCCGGTCTCCGCCGACCTGCTGGAGGGCCGCGCCAAGGCCGAGGCCGCCCTCGGCCACACCGACGCGGCCGTCGTCGACTTCACCAGCGCCGTCGCGAAGGTCCCCCAGCCCTCCTACGTCCTGGAACTGGGGGAACTCCTGCAGTCCCTGGGCCGCACGAAGGACGCCGAGCAGCAGTACCGGGTCTTCCGCGGCGAGGAGAAACTCCTCACCGACAACGGCGTCGCGCTCGACTCCGACGCCACCCTCTTCGAAGCCGACCACGGCAACCCCGACCAGGCCGTCACCCTGGCCGAACAGGGCCTGCGCACCCGCCCGTTCCTGGACATGCACGACGCCTACGCCTGGGCCCTGCACGCAGCCGGCCGCGACGCCGAAGCACTGGAGCAGTCCCGCCAGGCCACCGCCCTGGGCATGCGCAACGCCCTCTTCCACTACCACCAGGGCATGATCGAGAAGTCCCTGGGCCACCGGGACGCGGCACGCACCGAACTCCAGCAGGCCCTGAGCATCAACGAGCACTTCAGCCCCCTCGCCGCCCCGCTCATGCACGCTGCCCTGACCGAACTCGGCGCGCCGTAGCGCGGGGCACGTCCCCGGACGGCGGTGATCCGATCGACCAGGGCGGCGCCGCGCCACTCACTTCGGCAGATCGGCAGATCGGCAGATCGGCAGATCGGCGGAGAGGAAGGGAGCAAGGAGCGCGAACAAGGCGTCGGGGCGGTCGAGGGGGATGATGTGGCCACAGTCCTGGAGGTGGTGTCCGACCAGGTCATCGGCGATGGGACGGAGTTGGCGTTCGAGCCCGGTGCCGACGGGGTGAGAGCCGATGGCCATGGTGGGCATGGTCAGCCGCGCCGTCGCGACGGCGTCCTGGATCTGCTGCGCGCTGGTGGGCAGGGCCCGGTAGTAGGAGAACGCGCAGCGAAGGGCCTCGCCCCCGGTGTACGCGTGAACGAAGGCCGCACGGACGTCGTCGGGTACTCCTCGCCCGAGCGTCCCCGAGTCGAGGAACCAGTCGATGTACGGGGCCTCGTTGCCGGCCAGGACGGTCTCAGCGAGGCCGGGGACGGCGTGGAAGCCGAACCACCACGGGGCGCCGCCCGCGACGACGTCCTCGGCTCCGGACAGGCGGCCGAGCAGCGCCTCCATCACGACCAGGCGCCGGACGAGGCCGGGCCGGCGCAGCGCGAGCAGGACTGCGGGGGCGGCGCCCGCGTCGATGCCGACCACCGCTGCCGAGGGCTCGCCGAGTGCGTCGAGCAGCCCTTCGACGTCGGCGGCCAGGGTGCCCGCGTCGTAACCCTCGACGGCACGTTCACTGGCACCGAAGCCTCGCAGGTCCGGGGCGATGACCCGGTACCGTCCGGCCAGTCGGCCCATGATGCCGCTCCAGAGTTGCCAGGTGTGCGGGAAGCCGTGCAGCAGGAGAACTGCGGGTCCCTCCCCGGCGACTGCGACGTTGAGTCGGACGCCGTTCGTCGCGATGCGGCGCAGGTGGTGTGCGGTGGGCGCGGGCATGACGGCTCCTCCGGATGGTTACCATTGGTGACCACAGAACGATAGGTAACTGTCCGACTGCTTCCTAGACGGCACTCTCAGGGAAGGTGGTGAGCCACAGGTGACCACCCGAGGAGCCCGGGGCGCCGGTGGTGGGGTACGCGGCGATCTGTTCGATCCCCACTGCCCGACGCGGCAGTTGCTGGACCGCATCGGTACGAAGTGGACGTCCATGGCCGTCAAGACGCTCGCCGATGCCACACCGGACGAGGTGCGCTTCGCAGAGCTGAGACGCCGGATGCCCGGCGTCTCACAGAAGATGCTGTCCGTGACGCTGCGAAGCCTGACCCGCGACGGGTTGGTGTCGCGTCGGGTCGAACCGACCGTGCCGCCGCGGGTCTTCTACCGACTCACCGGACTCGGGCTGTCCCTGGAAGCCGCGCTCGCGGGGCTGCGGACCTGGGCGGAGGAGCACATGGCCGAGATCGACCGTGCCAACGAAGCCGTCGACCAGGAGGTCGATGAGGGATAGGCAGGCCGGTTCCGCGCTCAGTACCGGGACCCCATCAGCTCCTGGTGGGCCTGGTGCTGCTCGTCCTCGCGGGCGGCCTGGCGCTGGTCGCGGGCGGCCCGGTGGTCGGGGTTGTCCAGCGCCGCGAGCGGGCACTGCGGCGGCCGGCGGGTACCCGGCGCGGGTCGGGCGGGCGTTACTGCCGGGCGACGGGCGGGCTCATGTGGACCTCGTCGCCGCAGATGGTGACCTGCGCCGGCCTGCCGCGCTGGTCCACCACCGGAACACGCACCGTGGTGCCGTCGCCGGGAGCGGCCACGTCGGCGGCACCGGCCGTGACGGACACACAGGCGCCGCTGTCGGGGCCCTTGCCGTTCAGCTCGGAGTAGCTCAGGGCGATCACTGCTCCCTTGCCCGCCTCCAGCGTGACCGCGGCAGGGCGGCCTTTCCCGACCCCGACGGCCTGCGGCCCCTTGCCCACGTGGAACTCGAGTTTCGGGTATCCGACCAGGGTGCAGCTGAGGGAACCGGCGTTGACGGCCACGAGTTCGGCGTTCGCCGGGTCCCTGACGCCGGTGGCCGGATCGGTGATGCGGGTGAGCGTCCACCTCAGGTTCTGCGTCGTGCACGCGGCGGCAGGAGCACTCTCGGGGACCGTCGGTGACGCGGTCTTGGTTGCGGTCGCGGAAGGAGCCACAGTCGTGGCCCCGGCCGGAGCCGCGGACCGACCCGCCGCCGGTGCGACGGAGACCGGTGTTGCGGACGCCGGTGTTGGGGACGCCGGTGTTGCGGACGGCGGAGCGGACGCACCGGCCTTGGGCCCCTGGGCGGCGGGGTCGGCACCGCAGGCCGTCAGGCCGAGCCCGGCCACGAGCGTGGATACGGAGACCGTCAACAGAAGACGTGAGCGCATGGATCCCCCCGGATCGTCAGGACAGCCGACCAGACTCCCGCCCTGCCAGGCTGTGCGTTCTCCAGGGTGAAGACACGGGAACGGCTCGGCCGGTTGCCGTGGGATGAGAACTGTCTGAGACCGCGCTTGGGATCTGCCGTCGGACCTGACTGACGAGCAGTGGGCGCTGGTGGAGCCGCTGCTCCCGTCGGCGCGGGTCGGGCCGAGGGCGGGCGGCGGCAGGAGCATCCACGGCGGCGGATCCTGGACCCGATCTCCCACGTCGTGCGGACCGGGTGCCCGTGGCGTCAGCTGCCCCAGGTGGGCTGTCGAGCGCACGCTGTCGTGGATCACCGCCCACCGGCGTCTCGCCCGGGACTACGAGGCCAACCCGGCCCACTTTGAGACCATGATCCGCTGGGGGATGATCGGCATCATCCTGCGGCGGCTCACTCGCGGTGGGCCGGCGTCACGGCCCGGCCCACGGCCTCTGGCGCGGGCGGCGGTGTGAGGTGCAGCAGTCCGGTGTCAGTCTGCGACGTCGTCGAAGAGCGCGGCCTCCATGGCGAGCAGGTCCTGGCGACGGAGTTGCGGCACAGTCCAGTCTGCGCTCTGCGCATGGGCGACGAACCGGGGTTCGAGAGCGACATGATGGTGCTCGACGTAGTGGGCAAGGTCGGAGTACCAAAGCCATCGGCCATCGGTCAGCAGGCAGAGCCCACCGATGACGGTCCTGTCGGGGCTGAGGACATCATGCGTGAGACCAGCCGTTGCGGCCAGAACCACACCGCTGTGAAGGTACTGGATCAGCTCACGAGCATGAGCCGGCTCCCTGACGCCCGCGGCGGCCCGAAGCGATGGCCCGTCCGGCCTGCCGTGCCCGAGTTCTCTGAAGTCGCCGACCATCGGGACCTTCTCATCGCTCATCGGCCGAGCGTAGAGGACCCTGCGGAGCCTGATCCACAGAGATCTCCACCGCGGTGTCAGGTGTGGTTCAGGGCGGTGCGACAGGATCGGCAGGCGTGGGTGGAGCGGTTGCCGTAGCGGTGGATCGGGGCACCGCACAGGCCGCAGGGCCCGATTTCCCAGATCGGGCAGCCGAATCGGGTGGCCGCCGCCTGGCGCTGGGTGGCGGTGGCGTCCAGGGTGGGGGAGACCGTGGGGAAGGCGAACAGGGACCGCGGGGCGCGGGCGAAGGTGTGCAGCCCGGTGGCGTCCGGGTGGTCTCGGCGGGTTCGGGTGTCGTTGCGGGTGTGGGTCTGCTCGCCGTAGCGGCAGGTGGGGTCGATGTCCTCACCGGTGAAGGCGATCTCTTCCTCGTCCGGGTCGGTGGTGTCCTCCGGGTCGGTGGTGGACTCGGGTGGGCCGACGATGTCCCACCACCGGTCCCGGTCGGTGACGGGCACCCACAGGTGGGCGACCGCGCGCCGGTCGCCGGCGGCGCGTGTGCGCAACGGGACGAACTCGCCGTCGGCGCTGGCCACGACCAGGCGGTCCACCTCGGTGGGCGGCTTCTTCGGAAGGCACAGGGTCGGCAGGAACCAGCCGGAGTGGAAGTGGCCGCAGGCGCTGCCGGTGGTCGGGCAAGGGCGTTCGCTCGTGGGCAGGCACTTCCAGATCTGGAGGTGGCGGATTCCACCGCGGATGAACATGGCCAGGCGGGAGGCGATGTCGCGTGAGGAGAAGTCGTCCACCCGTACCCATGGGGTCCGGTCGATCAGCGCGGCCTTCTCGCTGTCGGTGACCCACAGCGGTGTGATGGCGTGCTCGGCGGCCTTGCGCGAGCGGCGGCGAACGGTCTCGCCGGTGATCGGTGAGTACTGGGCCTCCCAGCCGATCCGCCGACCGCCGGCCCCGGTGACCAGAACGTCGGTGATGATGCGGCCGTCCGTCGAGCGTGCTTCGACCTGTGCGCTCAGGCCGTGCCGCTCCGCGCAGCGGGCGATCCGTTCCTTCATCGCCCGGTGGCGCGCGCTCTCTTCGGGGGTGGCCTTGTGGGTGACGGGCAGGTGGGAGGCGACGAGGATCAGTCGGCCGTTCCTGCGCCGGGCACTGACGAACATCCAGGGGGACTTGTCCGCGTGCTGGGAGCGGCAGATCCTGCTGGCATGGTGGTCGAGGCATTCCAGCAGGCCGCGGTCGCGCTCGTCGACCGGTCGCAGGATCTCCTCCAGCAGGCCGGGGTGCCCGGGGTGGCCGAGGTCGGGGAGGGTGAGGTTGATCGTGATGCCGTATCCGGTGTGGAACACGCCATTCGCCATCCGACCAGCGTAAGCACGGGCGGTGACAAGTGGACCGGCAGGGAGATGGACAACTTCCTTGATTCGCAAGCTGGTTCCGGATTGCTGCCTGGTGAGACACAGCTGCCGATCCGTTGGTGTCGGCATGAGTCGGCGCTGCCTGCCCGCCCGGATCGCAGGGCCCGGTGCGGCGATGCGACCCGCCCGCGGAGCGCAACTCTGCTTCGGCGGTCGGCTCGTGCGGCTACTCGGAGGTCAGCGACGCTGGTCGACCGCCTTCGGAGGCATTGGCCGGACGGCGGCAGCGCGCACCGGGACTTGGGTCAGGTGAGGTCCCCGGCATGCCGACCCGGGAGCTCGGGTCGCCCGATCAGGGCGTCGATCCCGAGATGCTCCAGCAGCAGGGCTTCAGGTTGCGGCGGTCGATGAGGTCCAGACGTGGGTCGTTGCGCTGGACGATGTCGTGACTGGCCTTCCCCTTTCCAACTTCCGGAGGCTGGTCGACCAGCGGCTCAAGCTCGGCAAGGCGGGTTCGCTTCACCGCTGTTGATGAACTCTGCGCGGGCCCTCATGGTCGTGATCACGGGGTTCAGCGCGGGGCTGCGGCGGCTGTGGGCTGGTCGGTGTCGCCGTGCCAGGTGGGCCAGCCGAGCAGACGGGGGCGTTCGGTGACCCAGGCGCGGGTGTCGGTGCCGATCTCGGCGCTGATCAGGTCTTCGAGCAGGGTGTTGTAGCGGGCGACGAGGTCGCGGTGGGCGGGGTCGGCGGCGAGGTTGCGGGTCTCGCCGGGATCCGTCACGCGGTCGTAGAGGACGACGTCGTTCTGGGCGTACAGCGCCTCGGTCCCGGTGGGACGGTTGGGGTTGAGCGGCGAGAAGTAGCGGCCGAAGGTGTGGCGGCTGTCGGTGTAGCCGCGCAGGAACCCGCGTTTGGTCCAGTCCGGGCGCAGATCGCCGGACTGGATCCGCTCGGCTGCCTCGGGGTCGGCGAACTCGAACCAGAAGCCGGCGTCCAGGGCCGTGACCGACTCCACCGCGGTCAGTACGCCGTCGCGGACGGTGCCGCCGTCGAGAGCGGGGCGCAGCGAGCGGCCCTTGAGGCCGGGATGGCGGGTGGCGGTCTCGGCCGGGTCGACTCCCGCGAACTCCAGCAGGGTCGGGGCCAGGTCGACGGCGGAGGCGAGGGCCTCGGTGCGCACGCCGGCGGGGAAGTCGGGGTGGCTGAGGATCAACGGGACGTGGAAGTTCTCGTCGTAGACCAGGCCGCCCTTCTGTCGCAGACCGTGGGAGCCGGCCATCTCCCCGTGGTCGGAGGTGAAGACCACCACGGTGTGGTCGGCCTGTCCGGAGGCCTCCAGGGCGTCGAGGACCAGGTCGATGCTGCGGTCCACGTCACGGATCGCGTTGAGGTAGAAGTTGAGGCCGTCGTACCAGTGCCGGTCGTCGGCGACCGGGCCGAAGACGACGTCGAGCATCCGTGCGAACTCGGCCACTGCCGGGGCCGCGCCGGAGAGGTCGTCGTGCAGGGTGGCGGGCAGGTCGAAGTCCCAGCGGCGTCGGTACACGGGGATGTCGGCGGCCGCCCTGGCCACGACGGCGTGGGCGAGGCCGAACGGGAGTTGCACCTGGGAGGAGCCGCCGTAGTCGAAGCTCATGATGTCGTGCGGGTTGACGAAGTTGACCGCCATGAACCAGGGCTGGTCCGGTGCCACCACCGGGGCCCGGTTGCGCAGCCACTTGACGGCCTGCCCGGCGATGACGGGGTCGATCCTGAGCCCGGCCCAGGCGCCTCCGTCGATGTCGCCCCAGTCGTTGAACTCGCTGAACCCGTACGGCTCCAGGGCGTTCGTGCTGGGTCCTGGGCGCTGCGGGGTGAGGTAGGCGTTGGAGAGGTGCCACTTGCCCTGGTAGGTGCAGTAGTAGCCGGCCTCGCGGAGCATCGTGCCGAGCGTGCCCAGTCGGGGGTCGAGCGGGCGGATGTACGGCATGTTGTCGTTGTCGTAGATCTCGGTGATCGGCAGATGCTGCCCGGTGTAGAGGACGGATCGGGCGGAGCTGCACATCGCGGAGGCGGTGTAGTACCGCTCGAAGGTGGTGCCTCGCGCGGCCATCCGCTCCCGGGCGGGCAACGAGAAGCCCTGCGGACGAGGCAACACCGCGCGTTCCTCGTCGGTGACGATCATCAGGATGTTCGGACGACGTGTCATGGCCACCAGTCCTTCGAGGCGATCGACGCGTACGCGCGCGTGGCGCAGGAGTTGGCACGTGCGCGCGGAATGGTGCGTTTCGGCCGAATCTAGGACTGCGGGGGCGCAAAGCACGTGAGGACGCGGCCGACCGGGGCCGACCGGGTGAGCCAGGCCGACCACGACGCAACTGCGACGCAACGGACTGGCGGAGTTTGCGGACCGGGTCGGCGGTGCCGCGGCCGTGCGGCCGCTGCGGTCGGGCTCTCCCGAAGGCCGCGGTAGGAGCAACCGACCGCTCGTGCCGACGGAGTTGGCGGCTTCATGATCGTTTCAGGCTGGGTGGTCCACATCCGGCACCCGCGACGGTGATCCACTCGACGGAGTTGCAGCCGGCACCGGTTGTGGACGACAGGGTGGCCGGTCCTGGAAGTGTCGGCCGCAGCCGGGGAGTTCCGCGGCAGGCGCTCTCGGGGCCGTGCACTCAGCCCGGGCTCGATGCGAGTCGGCGACTGTGTTCCTCCCAGGCGACGGACAGGCGGTCGACAGCGGACTCGAGGGTTTTGGGGGACTCCGCGAAGGAGAGCCGCAGACCGCTCGAGTGGCGGCCGTCGACGCAGGAGGTGGCACCGGAGGCGACGATGACGCCGTAGCGGGTGGCCAGGTGGGTGAAGGTCTCGCTGTCGGCGACCGGGAGGGTCACCCACATCGAGAGGCCGGCCTGCGGACTCTGGGTCTGCCAGGCGGGCAACTGCTGGGTGAGGTGCGTCAGCAGCAGGTCGCGTCGCGCACGCAGGGCCTGGCGCAGGCTCTGCTGCCAGGCTGCGTCGGCGGCGTGCAGCAGTCGGGTCGCGAGGAGCTGGGAGGGGACGCTGGGGGCGAGGTCGTTCGCCGAGCGCAGCCGAAGGAGGTAACGGTGCAGGGGCTCCGGTGCGCGCAGCCAGCCGATCCGTAGGCCGGCCCAGAACATCTTGGACAGGGAGCCGACGGTGACCACGGAGGCGTCGTCGGCCGCCAGCGGGGCGGGAGCGGCCTGACCGGGCTCCAGGTCCAGCTGGAGGCCGGCCTGGGTCAGGTCCTCCACCACGAGCGCGCGGTGACGGCGGGCCGACTGGAGGAGTGTGTGCCGGCGCGACCCGCACAGGACGGCACCGGTCGGGCTGTGGGCCGCGGGGTCGACGTAGATCACCGGGGCGTGGGCCTGCGCGGCCGCCCGTTCCAGGGCCTGCGTCTCCACCCCGAGCGGGTCCACGGGGACGGTGACCAGACGGCCCTGCCGGCCCGCGATGGCGCCGGCGAGCCCCGGGTAGGTCGGGCATCCGGTGATCACCGGCCGACCGGGGGAGATGACGGCGAGGGAGAGCAGTGACAGCGCGTGCTGGGCGCCCGAGGTCACGATGAGCTGGTCCGCCGTGGTCGGCAGGCCGAGATGGTCGGTCAGATGGCGTGCCAGTGCTGCGCGCAGGTCGGGCAGGCCGGCCGGGTCCAGCCCGTGGCCGGCGAGGTCCGACATGCGGAGCGGTTCGTGGATCGGTGGCAGGTGGTCGGTTCCGGGGGGAACCGACAGGGAGATGTCGATCATGTCGCCGGCGCCGGCCAACCGCCGGTGCAGCAGGGCCGAGGTCGGGTTCTCGGTCGGGGTGTGGGTCCAGGCCGGCCTCGGACGGACGAAGGTGCCGGCCCCCTGACGGCGCTCGACCCATCCGGCCTGGGCGAGTTCGTCGTAGCCGCGCACCGTCGTGCCGCGGCTGACTCCCAGCGCGTCGGCGAGCGGGCGCTCGGCGGGCAGCCGGTCCCCGGCGCCGACGAGCCCGCGCTCCACCGCGTCGGCGAGAGCGGCGGCGATCCGCCGGTACCTGGGGCCCGTGCGGCGCTGCCAGCCGTCCAGGGCGATCCGCACCCACCAATCCAGATCCTGGTCCATTCGCTCAGATTGGCACTGTCCGGCCTGTCGGGGAACAGGCAGGCTGATCATCCGAGCCGGGCACCCGCGCGGCTCGGATGAGGAGAGGAGGCACCGTGGCAGTGACCGCCACGCTCGCCAGGCGGTTCTGGGAAGCCGTGGAGCCGATCCACGCCTTGGTCTACTTCGCGCCCGAGCCGGCCCGCGCCGCGCGGGAGGTGGGCCTCCTCGGATGGTGGATGGGGTACTTCGCGGGCCGCCTCGCACCCGTCGGACCGCTCGGCGCGGCCGCCGCGCAGGCACTCTGCTTCGCCTTCGCGCCCGGCAAGGTCGCTCGGGCCCTGCCCGACGCCTGGGCGTACGCGACACCAGAGACGGTGCTCCGGGCTCGCGTGGACGCCGTGCAGGTCCCGCTCGAACGGGCCCTGACGCCGACGACGGTCAGCGCGACCGACCTCGAACGCCTGGTGCAGCTGTTGGAGCAGGCTGTGGAGGGCTGCAGCTACGAGGGGCGGGCCCTGGCGGCGGCCTGGTCGGCGGTGCCCCGCCCGACCACCCTCGCCGGCCGCCTCTGGCTCGCCACCACCGTCCTGCGGGAACACCGCGGTGACGGGCACGTCATCGCGTTGGTCCACAGCGGACTCACCGGCATCGAGGCCGGCCTCACCCACGTCGCCACCGGACGGGTTCCCCGCGAGCTCATCCAGGGCACCCGGGGATGGACGGACGGTGAGTGGGACCAGGCCCGGCGCCGGCTCACGGCCAAGGGCCTGCTGGACCGTGACGGCCGGCTCACCAGAAGCGGGGGAACCCTGCGACGGGAGATCGAGAGCAGCACCGACCGGCTCGCGGCCGACCCGGTCGCCCGACTCGGCGCCTTGGGTGTCGAGGAGGCCATCCGACTGGCGACACCGATCAGCCGTCACCTCATCGACTCCGGCGTCGTCCCGGTGCCCAACCCGATCGGAACTCCCCGCCCGTGAGTACTCCCCGACGGACCCGCGAGGCCGCGATCGTCACCCTGACCGTCCGTCGCTGACGACGGAGGCGACGCCGCACCACGGCAGGCGGGTTGTGGTGCACACGCCGCGAGGGGGCTCTCGTGTGCAGGTTCCTGAGCCCGCGCCGGACGCGGGCGGTGGTGAGCCTGTTCGGTTCCGTCGGGCCGTTCCCAGGGGTGGCGGAGGGCGGCGACGAGCGGCCGGGTGAGGCGGAACCGGGTGTGGGCGGCGATCACCGGCCAGGTCCACCGCCCAGGTCCACCGGTCGGCCGCTGCCGAGCCGTGCAGACGGGGGCGGTTCCGACCCGCCCAGGAGACACGCTGTGACGCCCAGAGATCAGGTGCGCGAGGGACGCCGTAGGTCACGGACGGGATTCTTCATCAGGGGAAGCGTCCGCTCGTGCACGTCCCCGGCCCGGTCTGAAACGCGGATGCGGAAGAACAGGTCGGCCAGCACTCCCATCGCGCTCTCCGTGAACCACGCCACCTGGTGGGTCGACTCCGCGCCGTACGCGGCGCCGGGAGTCACCAGGGTCACGGAGAAGTCGTCATGTTCGGACAGCCCCAGGGAGACCAGCAGGGCCACCACCTCATCGTGCGTCAGCCAGCGCCGCCGCGGTGCCGGCGCGGCGGCGCCGGCTGACGGCGTGAGTTCGACCCAGTAGCTCGCCTCGACGACGACCACGGCCGCAGCACCGGCATTGCCGATCGTGCATTTCCACACCAGCGCACCGTTCGGGGCAAGGCCCTCGGCGACCAGGCCGCCGCTGCTCAGGACCGGTTGTACGCTGCGCGCGTACTGGGCGCGGGCGATGGCGGCGCCCACGGTGCCGAGGGTGGCGGTCGTGGCTGTCGGGATGTCCAGCAGTTGCAGCTTCCAGGGCCAGTGTCCGGCAGAACCCGGCAGGTTCTTCTGCACGATCGCGAAGACCAGCAAGGTCGCCGAGACTGCGACCAGCGCCCAGATCAAGGACGAGAAGAGCCGGTTTCGCTGAACCACCCGCTGCTGAGTCTCCATCACCGTTCCCCCAAGCCCCCAGCAGCAATGCCGGGTTAGAGGTCCATGGAGCCACAGTGCGGCCGGTCCATCAAGACCACGGCGGACCGCCCTTGCCGACGGGGGCGGGGCGCAGGGCCGCGCCGTCCGGAGTCTCGTGGGCGAGCAAGAGTTCGGCCTTGCGTTCGTAGCGGCGATGTAGGCGGCTCAGTCTCTGCATGTCTCAGAGGCCGATCTGGGACGACAACTGCCGTACACGGCCAGGGTGTGTTTCATGACCGCGCCGACCCCACCCGAATGAGTGGAACCCGGGCGCGACACTTAAGTCGCACTACTGAACCACCGATACGTTGAGTTGAGCAGACCAAAGCCCGCCACATCAGACGCGACCCGGCGTCGGTGGAGGATCGAGAGGGGATGATCGTGGAATGCCGTGATCTCGTCGTCGAAGGCGGCAAGCGCTACGCGAAGTCGGATGCAATGGGGCTTGCAGCATGCCCGGGAGTACCCGCACCCGCACCGAGGCCTTTTGGGCCCAATGGGTCGGATGTCCGATGACGACGTCGATGCCACACTCGGTCGATCGCCGCCAGGCGCTGCGTCAGGGCGCGCTCTTCATTGGTGCCGTTGGGGCGCTGTCGCTCTCGGGTGAGGCACGTGCAGACGCCCAGGCCTCACCCATCCAGCAGTGCCCACCGCCCACGAAGCTGCCGCTGCAGCCCGAGTTCCCCACCTCGCCGCCCGACGCACTGCCGGAGCCCGTGCGCAGGAACCTCGAGACGGCAATGCGCGCAGCGATCAAAGTGGTGTCGCCGGCACCGCGGTTCCGCGGATTCGGCGCCGTACTGGTCAACGTGGATGATGGTCGGATCGTCGCGGAGGCGAAGGGGGGTGACGGCCCCGGAACGAATCATGCGGAGCTCAACGTGCTCCGGAACTTCGGCCTCTTGCACCCCGATGGGGAGGCTCTGCAGAAGACTGTTTTGGTGACGACGGCCGAGCCATGCCCCATGTGCGCGACGTGTGCCATCTTCTCGCGGGTGGCCGGCGTGGCGTACGGAACCTCGCTCGAGTTCCTCATCGGACATCCACCCACCCGCATGCCGATCCGGATCTCGATGCCTCAGGTCGTCGCGACGGGCCCCCTGCCGAACATGCCGGTGGTCGGGGGCGTGCTCCACGAAGAGACGGATCCGCTCTTTATGTGACCCTGCACCGGGCGGGCGCCCTGACCGGCATCGGGGGCTGGCGGTGTCACTGACGGATCTTCCGGACGGGCCTCGGGCTCGATCGAGAAGCCCGACGCGCCGCCCGCCGCATCGAAGCCGAGGTCCGGAGGGCGTCTTCTTCCCGGATTGGACAGACCTCTATCCGCACCACTTGGTTGACCGTGACGTGCCACTCGTCGTGGCACGTCCGTGGCACGACAGCCAGCCACAGCTGAGCGCCTCAGGGTCGAGTCCGGACTTGCGCCCAGCGCCCCGGCATGGCGGGCATCGGGGCCGCGCCTGACCCCTGCGACGTCTTCCCGTTCTCCGGGCGTCCGAGCGACGGGGATGCAGAAAGGCTTAAAGGCTTTACTTCAGGCATCAGTCACAGTCGAGAATCGAGAGGGGATGATCATGGAATACCGTGATCTCGTCGTCGAGGGCGGCAAGCGCTGCGCGAAGTCGGATACAAGGGGACTTGCGGCATGTTCGGGAGCACCCACACCGCAGCCTTTTGGTCCACTTGGGTCGGATGTCCGATGACGACGTCGATGCCACACTCGGTCGATCGCCGCCAGGCGCTGCGTCAGGGCGCGCTCTTCATTGGTGCCGTTGGGGCGCTGTCGCTCTCGGGTGAGGCGCGCGCAGACGCGCAGGCCTCACCCATCCAGCAGTGCCCACCGCCCACCAAGCTGCCGCTCCAGCCCGAGTTCCCCACCTCGCCGCTCGACGCACTGCCGGAGCCCGTGCGCAGGAACCTCGACACAGCAATGCGCGCAGCGATCGACGTTGCGAAGGGGGCGGCTCATTCCTTCGGCTACGGTGCCGTACTCGTCGACGTGGGCAATGGTGAGATCGTCTGGAGGGCGGCGAACACCGGCGGCGCCGACCCGTCGGCACACGCGGAGCTCAATGCGCTCCGGGGGTACAGCATCAACAAGGGCAGCTTTACTGCCGCCTCCACGACCGTCTTGGTGACGACGGCCGAGCCATGCCCTATGTGCGCGACGTGTGCCGTCTTTGCGCGCGTGGCCGGTGTGGCCTACGGGACCTCGCTCGAGTTCCTCATGGCACAACCAGGCAACACGGTGCCAAGGATCTCCATGCCTCAGGTCGTCGCGACGTTGCCGCCAGGGGATCCCAGGACCAGGATGCCGGTGGTCGGGGGCGTGCTCCACGAAGAGACGGATCCGCTCTTCAGCAGGAACTAGCTTTTCACTGATCGACGCCCTCGCCGGTGTCCGGGTCGGGGCAACCCCAATGCCCGGAATCGACCCGGCACCGCGCGGGAGATATGTCGCTCCGTTGAGTCATTGCCACTCCTGAGGGGCGTGGTCCCGACGGGACACGGTGCGCTTGCCTGCCTGGGGCGCGGTCGCCACCGGGTGCAGTGCGTGCGGGGCTGCCGAGGCAGGCTGGCAAGCGGTCACCGCACCCCAACTCGTCGCCTCCCGCCGGGCCGACACCCGCTGCGGAAGCGGTCACCTGGCCGAGCGAGACGCTGCCTTCGCAGCGTGACCAACCGCGACCGATTCCCCTCTCCTGACCGTTACTCGGGCGGTCGGATCCTCTGATCGGATCTCAAGCAGCAGCTCTGCCCCTCGACTGCGGCCGTGTGAGCCGTCCGCAGGAAGATCGGTACGGTGTCCACGGTGAGTCAGGGCGGTGCCCTGCGGGACACGATCACCACATCATGGCGTGGATGCAGTGCGTGGGAGGGGATCGGAGAGCGATGCGCGGTACCGGAGCGGGGGCCGACGGCAGGCGCGGGGTGTTCGCGGTGGACTCGACCGCCCAGGACGCCGCACCGCGCGGACTCGATGCCTTCCGGCGCGGATGGGACGCAGGTCGGTGACGACGTCTTCCAACTGCCGTCCTTCAGCACGGATACGGTCGGTGACTTCCGGGTCAAGGGCAACGTGGCCAAGGTGCACGGCGCGGCGATCGCCGATCTGCACGCCGCGTCGGCGACCCGGACCGCGGACGTCCCGGGCGGCGATCAGGATCTGGTGGCCATGTACGTCGTGCGGCGCGGCGCATGGACTCTGGGCGGCCTGCCCGGTTGCAGCGACCGGATCGTGCCGGCCGGGCAGTTCCTGGTCCGGCACGTCGGGCGCCTGACGGCCTTCGAGACGTCGGCGAACCTCACGGCGAAGTTCCTCGTCCTGCCCCCGGGCGAGCTCAAACCCCTGCTCGGGAACCTGGTCGTCACCGGGCCGACGGACTCGGCCGAGATGCGCTTGCTGACGGCCCTCACGGACATGATCCACACGACCGTGGCCGACCTCGCCCCGGCCGGTGTGGCAGCCGCCCAGAACACCCTGGTCGAGCTGGCCAAGGCGGTGGTGAAGGGCCGGTTCGACGACGTGGAGCCGCGGTTGGCTCCCGCGCTCGCCCAGGCCGCCAAGGACCTCGCGGACCGACTGCTGGCCGATCCCGAACTCTCGCCGGCCCTGCTCGCGCGTGAACTCAACGTCTCCGTCCGTACGCTGCACCGGGCCTTCGCCGCAACGGGTGAGCAGGTGACCACCTACATCCGCCACCGGCGGCTGCACGAGGCCCGGCTCACCCTCGACGCACCGTCAGGGCGCCTGAGCATTTCGGAACTCGCTGCACACTGGCAGTTCGCGGACGGCAGTCACTTCACCCGGGCCTTCAAGAAGCGCTACGGTCGCACACCCACCGAGTACGCCCGGTCGGCCGCTGCGGCCTCGCGCTCGGCGGACCGGCACCGGCCGGGCCGCGGGCCGGCCGCAGGCGGGTGACCAACGGTACGGCCGCGGTTCAGCGCCGTCGACTCGCGTCGAGTCGCGTCGACGCGTGTCCCACCGGGAACCGTCCAGGCCGGTGCCGGCTCGGTGCCGGCTCGGTGCCGGCTCGGTGTCAGCCGCAGCCGGCGCGGCCTCGGCGGTCAGCGGGCGATGGAGACCGCGAACGGGGTGAACCCGTGGGACCGGATGAAGTGCGGCACGAAGAGGATGGCGGCCTCCGTGGCACGGGCGGTCCGGATCCCGCCGAGGTCGGTGATCCACTCCGTGAGCCAGCCGAGGTCGGTGAGGAGTTCGCGGACGGTCTGCTTGGCTTGCGGGTCGTCGCCGGAGAGGAAGGCGGTCGGCGTCTGGGTGAGCGCGGCCGGCGCGGTCATCACGGGGAAGAGCATGGTGTTGAGCGTCTTGACGACGCGCGTTTCGGGCAGTGCCTCCTGGAGCTGCTCGGCGAGGCTCGAACCGGGGTAGATCAGATCGGCGGGCAGTCCGTCCGGTGCGTCGGTGGTGGCGTTGGAGACATCGACGAGGATCTTGCCGTGCAGCTCCTCGCGCAGGGCGGCGAGACGTTCCAGGGAGCCGGCGCCAGGGGTGGCGTTGATGACGATCTCGGCTGCCCGGGCAGCGTCGGCGGCGGCGCTCGGCGAGCGGTCCACCGCGGTCACCTGGTGGCCTGCCCGGGTGAGGGCGGTGGCCAGGTTGCCGCCGACGCGGCCGTTTCCGAGAACTGCGATCGTGGTCATGGTGATGTGGTCCTTGCGTAGGTGTGGTTGTGGTGGACGGGGTCAGCGGGAGAGCGTGGCGATGGCCTGGGCGTGGACGCCGGGTGCGGTGGCGAGGAAGCTCTCGCTCTGCGGGGTCCAGGGGCGGCCTTCGATGTCGGAGATCCGCCCGCCGGCCTCGGTGACGAGCAGCACTCCGGGCAGCAGGTCCGCCCGGGCGCCGGCGAACTGCCAGAAGGCGTCGGTCCGGCCGGCGGCCACGTTCGCCAGATGCAGGGTCGCGGGTACCGAGGTGCGGACGACCAGGGCGTCGAACAGCATCGCGGTGATCGAGGCGCCCACGCGCCGCACGACCTTCTCGTCCTCGTCCGGCCGGGCCTGACTGGTGGCCACGATGCTCAGGCCGAGGTCCACGGTCGCGGAGACGTTCAGCGGCCGTCCGTCGAGGTGGGCGCCGCCTCCGGCGGAGGCGGTGTAGGTCTCGCCGGTCAGAGGCAGGTGGACCGCGGTCAGCACCGGCCGGTTGTCGCGCACCAGGGTGGCGGTCACCGCCCACTCGGGCAGCGCGTGCAGGTGGTTGACGTTGCCCTCGACCGGGTCCACCACCCACCACTCGCCGGCCGGCAGCGCCCCGCCGTCGAGTTCGTCCTCCACCCACCGGGCCTGCGGCCGCAGTTGGGTGAGGGCCGGGCGCAGGATCGCCAGGGCCGCGTCGTCGTTGGCGGCGAGCGCACGCATCAGCTCTTCGCGGCTCTCGTAGCGAACGACTTCGCCGCTGCGCTCGCGCAGCGCCTCGCCGGCTGCGCGCACAGCGGCCGCGGTCCGATCGAGCAGGTCGGCGTCGGTGGCGACGTCAGTGGTCGAAGGTGTTTCTGACATGGTGGTGCTCCTGTTCGAGGAGGGGTGATGCGGCGGTCGGAGCCGAACTGCGCGTTGCTTCCTGCGCTTTCGCCTCGACGGTATACAGCCCCATCGTTGACTTCAAATGCATGTGAAGCACGGGAAGGATTACTCGTGTGCATCTTTGAAATGGAACCTGCCGGCGGTGCCCGACGCGCCGCCGGCGGAGCGCCAAGCGAGCTCAGATGGCGCAGGGACGTTCGCAGGCAGGCAGGCAGGCAGCGCCCGCTGCCGGTACCGCTGGGCATCGAGGTGGCCCGGCGACAACCGATCACCTCGATCCGGACCGGCCGGGACGCTTCCCTTCCACTGCCGAAATCCTAGGAACACCGACCCGGCCCGTACTTGAACCTGCGCGACGTTCATTCGGAACCTCAGCGCCATGCGGCGGGATACACGAGGGAGGGGTCGATCCCTCGGATCGCCGCCGGGCAGCCGCTGAGCCGGAAGCCCCGGTGATCATCCGGTCCGACCCTCAGGGCCGGGTCCAAACGCGGGGCCCGGCTGTGGCGTGGTGAAAGCCCGAGCGTGGGCTCGCCCGGGCCGGAGTTCCCCGCCGTGACGGCTGGGAAAACCGCTGTCGGGCGAATGGGTCAAGGTGGTAGAACTACCGCCGTGTACAAGCCTCTGGAGTTTCCCGATCTGCTGCGGCTGATCGACGAACGTTCAACCGCCTTCCGCGCCGCGATCGCCGTCGCGCCCAGCCTCGACCTGCCCGTGCCGACCTGCCCCGAGTGGACGCTGTTCGACCTGGTGCAGCACATCGGCGAGGGCCGCCGTCGCTGGGCCGCCACCGTCGCTGCCGGGCCGGACGCCACGTCCAGGACCCCGGCCCAGGGTGACGCGGTCGCGCCGCAGGAGCGCGAGGGCGTGCTGGCCTGGCTGGCCGCCTCGACCGAACTGATGCTGGCGGCCCTGCGGGAGGCCGGTCCGGACCAGGGCTGCTTCACCGGCTGGGGTGTCACGCAGACGCCGCACACGGCCGGTGGCGTCGCCCGGCACCAGGTCCAGGAGATCGCGGTGCACACCTACGACGCCCAGCTCACCGTGGGCGATTCGGCCTCACTGGCCGTCGAGGTGGCGCTCGACGGTGTCGAGGAGAGCCTGTACATCGCCAGCTTCACGAGGAGTGCCTGGCCGCACAAGCCCGCCGCCTTCGACTTCCACGCCGCCGAGGACCGCTCCTGGCGTCTGACGGTCGACGGCGACGGTGCACGGACCACCCGGCTGCCCGCCATCGGCCAGGCCCCGGAAGCGGCAGGCCTCTCCATCCGCGGCACGGCCAGTGATCTGGTCCTCTGGCGGTACGACCGCATTTCGGTGGACTCCCTGCAACTCGACGGGGACCGGGAGCTGCTCGACCTGCTCTACGCCTGGGAACCGGAGGACTGGGCGTGACGACGGGCCACCGCGTACCGACCTGTCGCCGAATCGCGAACGGACTCGCGCCGAACAAGTGATCGATGATCGCTAGCGCCCTCACCGGGAACCAGTACGGCTGGGCTTACCGGTCAGCCTGCATGCGACGGTGCCACACGCTGCGGTGATGACAGAAGCGACATCACGTCACCCCCCCGTCCTCTGGGAGACGGTCAGTTTCGGCTCGCGCGGACCGCCTCGATCAGGCCGTGGGCCACACCCGGGTTGTAGAGCAGGACGGGCTCGGGGGTGCTCTTCCCCTCATTGGGAGAGGTGAAGAGATACCCCTCGAGGCCGTGCTCTGCGGCCAGCCGCTCGAACTCCTGCTCGGGCACCCGCCAGATCAACCGGGCGATGTCGCGACCCGGCCACCACTCCTCCGGACATTCGAAGTTCCTGTCGATATCGGTCAGATACTCCACCGGGATCTCGAACGGGGCGAGCTGCTCGCTCAACCAGGCCATGAGCGCCGGTGCGTCGACCCGGGCCATCGGGGACTGCACAGTAGGCACGCACTCCACCGTCCGGTGCGCGTGGAGCACCACTTTGATCGACTTTCGGTCCCCCAGCCTCAACTCCTCGACCACGGAGACCCCGCGCAGCTCGCCTACGGTCTCGGTCTTCTTCTCCCGCATCCGGCCGAGCACCATCCGATCCGGAAAGTCCGGCGGACAGAAGTCGATCCACCGCACCATCTCGGCGTCGGCGGTGATGAGCACTCTCACCAGCAGGAAGATCAGACCGACCAGGGGGATCAGGACCACCGCCAGCAGAGCACCCCCGAGGGGCAGAAGCCGGAGGAGAACGCCCATCACCAGAATGGCCGGCAGGAAGCCGATCGCCAGCTGGATCGGCAGCACGCTGCTCCTCTTGAGCATGGCGCGCACCTCGACCCCTTGGTCGGGTATGAACTCCAGCCGCCACCAGCCGTCAGCCGACCGGGAGAGAACTTCTGCCAGCGGGTCGGGACTTGAAGCTGCCATGGGTCACAAGATAGGTCAACTCCGCCGCGCCACGGCGGCCCGGTCGTAGGCGGCCTCAGGATTCACCGCCGGTTCACCGTCCGGGCGCCGGGCCATCACGGGAGCGACGGCAGGCTCGAACAACTCCCAGTCGGCCACGCGCTGTTGGACCTGCCCGCGACTTGGCGGCACCAACGTCATCCGGCCCTCGCCCTCGGCGTCCACCACGGCACCGACGGCACGGAACGCTGTCGTCGGGGTGGACGTCGTCCCGGTGCAGGCCGAGGGCTTCGCTCTCGTAGGGCTCGCGGTCGCTCACGGCCGGTACGTCAGCACGGCCAGGCTCTCCGATCAGCTTGGATGCGACGGTGCCACACGTGCCGGTGACGACAGAAGCGACATCACGTCACATACCCTCCTCTGAGGGTCGGTCGAGTTCGGTGACAGCTCTCCGAGCCTCCTCGCCTGCGCCGGCGCGCGAGGAGGCTCGGAGTCGTTCGGCGGGGATGGCCCCGGCTGAGGCGCCCAGGGGGAGTTGGCGCCGGATGTAGGGCCGGGTGATGATCTCCATGGTGGGGTCCTCCGGGTCGGTGAAGTGCGCGCCGCGGCCGCCGCAGAGGTGGTTGAGCTGACTTGCGTCGGTGAGGCGGGGGCCTGCGTCGTAGTAGTCGAGCGTCACGCCGTTGCCCAGGTCGACGGGAAGGAAGGGCCCGGCTGGGGCACTCACCTTCAGGCCCAGGACCTCGGCGATGAACTCGGTCGAGAGCCGCGAGTGCACGCCCGCCCCACCGGATGCCCTTCTCGCTGCGGATGTCTGCCCGACGCGGCGTCACCTTCCAGCGGACCAGGCCTCGCGGCCGCTGCGAATCACCCGGCCGTGGACCCTGCGCGGGTGGGCGGCGAGCTTGCGGATCGACCAGCGGGTGAGGGGCTGGGCGAGCTCGGGCGGGCGGGTGGTGGCCGTCAAGATGACGAAGTCCTCGTCTTCGACGGTGAGTTGGCGGGGGCGACCTCCCGCCCGCTGAGGGTCCAAGCAGGCCAGGCCGATCTCGTTGAACCTCGAAGAGCCGCGCCGACGCAACCAGGGCTGAGGCCGGAACGGAGCGGTTGGGCGGGCGCCCGATTCCCGCACACGGCTACCGGCGGATGCCATGACGGCCGGTGAGCAGTCGGCGGGCGCTCACCGCGGTCGGGGCATCAGCAGGTCCTCGACCAGGGTGTCCACCAGGTCGCCGGGGATGCCCGCTCCCGTCAGGGCGCAGTAGACGAGCGGGCCGACCAGGGCGTCGATCGTGGCGTCGGGGTCGAGCCTGGGTGAGATCTCGCCGGCGTCGACCGCGCGCGCGAGCAGGTCGCGTTCCTGGTCACGGCGTGGCCGGAGATAGCGCTGGTGGAAGCTCTCGGCCGTGCCGGGGTCATGCTGCGCCTGGGCGATGAGTGCGAGCAGCACCTTGCCGGCGGGGTCGCCGGTGAGGAATCGCGCGAAGCCGCGCAGGTAGTCGCGGATGCTCTCCGCGGTGGGCTTCCCGGCCGGGACGGGAAGGCGCTTGTCGCTGTCCTCGATGAGCGTGTCCAGGAGGATCTCGACCTTCGAGGGCCACCAGCGGTAGATCGTCTGCTTGGCGACACCGGCCCGGCGGGCGATGGCCTCGATCGTGAGGGCGCCGAAGCCGTGCTCGACCAGCAGGTCGTCCGCGGCATGGAGCACGGCCAGTCGGGCGGCCTCGTCGCGCCGGCTGCCGGAGCGGGGCCTGGAGGGCTGGGAGCTCGATTCGGGCATGCGGGACACCTTACCGGGCAGCGATCCCACCACATTGTCTAGACGCAACGTCTCGTCTAATCTAAGCCTCCTATCGCTAAGGAGTGCATGTGTCCACCACATCCCACCGCCAGGCCCTCGTCCTCGGAGCCTCCCGAGGGTTGGGGCTCGTCCTCGCCCACGAACTCGCCCGACGCGGCTGGCGGGTCATCGCCACGACCCGCCGGGACGGCGGCGAGCTGCAGGCGAACGCCGCTGCCCGGAACGGACAGTTGACGGTCGAGTCGTTGGAGATGACCAGCGTCGAACAGCTGGCCGCCCTGCGCGAGCGCCTGGAGGGCCGTCGAATCGATCTGCTCTTCGTCAACGCCGCCATCGACCGCGGCGATCTGCCGATCCACGACGTCCCGACCGACATGTTCACCGAGGTGATGGTCACCAATGCGCTCAGCCCGCTGCGTGCCCTGGAGGCCCTGCGCGGACTCGTCGTGCCTGGCGGGACCGTCGCAGTCATGTCCTCCGAGCAGGGCAGCATCGCCCGAAACACCGAGGACGGCTACGAGCTCTACAAGGCCAGCAAGGCCGCGCTCAACCAGCTGATGCGCAGTTACGCCACCCGCCACGCCGGCGACGGGCACACCAAGCTGCTCATCGACCCCGGTCACAACCGGACGCAACTCGGCGGACCCGACGCGCCCCTCGCCCCGCAGGAGAGCATCCCGGCCGTCGTCGACGTCCTCGAAGCCCAGGCCGGCGCCCCCGGCCTGCAGTTCCTGGACCGCCTCGGCGAGACGGTCCCCTGGTAGGGCGGGTGACCTCGGCGCCGCCGAGCAGCAGGGCGAACACCTGCCGGCGCAAGCTGGCCGTGAACCTGGAGCAGGGGCGGCCGCACACGGCTGGGTTGAGCAGTCACGAACCAGGCGGCAAGAGGTTGCCCGCCGGCAGTGGTGTGGAGTGGCCCGGTCGGTGAACAGTGGGCGGCGATGCGCTGTCTACGCGGGTCCTGGTGGGCCGTTGTG
>NZ_BAAALF010000038.1:0-25087 GCF_039528135.1 Kitasatospora nipponensis
CGGCTCGGACGGCCCCGCCGGCCCGGCCGGGCGCGGGCGGCGCCGGTCGGCGCCCTGCAAGCGGTGCTCGACGACCTGCAGCGCGCCCGCCGCGAGCAGGAAGGCGTCCAGCCAGTCACCGCGCTCGGCCTCGGCCAGCAGGCGGCCGGTCAACTGCCGCACGTCCTGCAGCGGATCCAGCACCGTGGGCGCCGGACCGGCGCGGTGGCGGCCGTCGGGAACCGCGTCCGGCGGTGTCCGGGTCTGTGCGTCGACCATGATTCAGCCTCCCAGTCGGCCGAAGTGAGCGCATCCGAAGCCGGTCCGCGGTGGGCCGGTCGGCGGCGGTTCGGTGCCGCGTGCGTGCCGCGATGTGGCTCTCAGTCCGTCGGTGGCCCCCCGACCGGCCGGCCCAGCGCGGCCCGGGTGCGGCGGTAGAGCCGCCAGCCCTTGGTCCGCAGCTGTTCGGGGCGCGGTGCGACCGGGGCGCCGCGGCCCTGGACCCAACTCTCGAACTGCGTCGCCCCGGTGTCGGCGCGCACCATCAGCCGGGCGATCCGCAGCGGGTCGTCGGCCTGCGAGCTGAACTGGTTGGCCACCGCGCACGCCGAGGTCCACCCCGCCGCGCGCACCTTGCGGCGCACCGCGGCGCTGGAGTAACCGTGCGGGTAGGCGAAGCTGGTCACCGGGTGACCCAGCGCCTCCTCCATGACGTCCTTGCAGCCGGAGACCTCCTCGCAGAGCCGGCCGCGGGCGAGCGTATCGAGCTGCGGGTGGGTGCGGGTGTGTCCGCCCAGTTCGAAGCCGTAGGCGTCCAGGGTGGTGATCTGGCGCCAGTTGAGCATCTCGGCGGGCGGCAGCAGGCTGCCCGGCGGCTCCTCGCCCGGGGGGTGCACGGCGCCGGTGGTCAGGTAGAGGGTGGCCGGCAGGCCGCGCTCGGAGAGCAGCGGGGCGACCGTCCAGTAGAAGTCGGCGAAGCCGTCGTCGAAGGTCAGCACCGCGCAGTTCTCCGGCAGCGGCGGCCCGCCGCGCTGGGCGGCCACCAGCCGGCGCAGCGGCACCACGGTGCGGCCGCTGTCGGCGAGGCGGTCCAGCTGCTCGGTGAAGACCTGCGGGCTGACGGTGAAGGGGGCGATCCAGGAGGGCGGATCGGCGCTCACCGAGTGGTAGAGCAGGACCGGGACGGCGGTCATGGCCCGCTCCCCGAGCTCGGGCCCACCGGCTCCCCGGGGGCGGTGCCGGCCGCGGTGCGGGCCGGGTCGGAGCTCGCGGCGGTGCGGCCCACCAGGTACCCGGCCACCGTGACGCCGACGCCGGCGGAGAGCGCGCCCAGCGCGCGCAGCCGGTCGCCGCCGGACGGCACGGCGGGGCCGGCGGGGTCGGTGCGCCCGGCGGGCCGCAGGGTGCGCAGCGCGGCCTGCGGCAGGGTGGCCCGCAGGTAGCGCCGCTCGCTGGCGAGAGCCCGCTGCGGACCGGCGAAGCGGGCCACCACCGCCTTGGAGCGCCCCTCGGCGAAGCAGCGGGCGCGGAAGTACCGCCAGCGGGTCCGCTCGCCCGGCACGTGGTGGCGCACGCCCGCCGACGGGTCGTAGCGCAGCACGGCGCCGGGGTGGCGGGCGACCAGTCGCAGGCACAGCTCGGTCTCCTCACCGCCGACCGGGCGGGTGCCGACCCGGCCCAGCTCGGTGCGGAAACCGCCGGCGGCGAGCACCTCGGCGCGCCGGAAGGACATGTTGGCGCCGATGAAGTTGCGTACCACGGCCGGGTGTTCGGGAAGGCCGGTGTACGAGCAGCCGACCACCCAGTCGAACTCCGGCGGGAACCAGGCCGGCCGCCCGCTCTCCCACCAGGGGCGGACCAAGCCGCCGACGCCGAGCACCGCCGGGTCGCGGTAGCCGGCCAGCAGCCGGCCGGCCCAGTCGGGGTCGGCGACGGCGTCGTCGTCCAGGAAGGCGACCACCTCGCCGTGGGCGGCGCCGACCCCGGTGTTGCGGGCGCCGGACAGGCCGCGCCGCTCCCGGTTGGCGATCACCCGCACGTCCGGCAGCGCGCGCCGGGCGCGCTCGGCGAGTTCGGGGCAGTGGTCGATCACCAGCACCAGCTCCTCCACCGGGTGGCGCTGCTCGCGCACCGAGCGGACGGCGGCCAGCAGGTCGCTCCAGCGGCGCGTGGTGTAGGCGCAGATCACCACGGTCAGGGTCGGCGGGGCGGTGCCCGGCGGCGCGGTGGAGGGGGCTGTCGCGGTGGCGGGGACGGGCGGGCGGTTCATGACGGCCTCCGTTGCGGGAGCCAGCGCGGCAGGGTGAGCAGCAGGGGCAGCGCCAGCGCGGTCTCGGCCAGCAGCCAGGCCAGCGCGATACCGGTCAGGCCCAGGTGCGGCATCAGGGTCATCCCCAGGCCCAGCACCAGCGCGCAGAGCGCGGCCTGCAGGCCGACCGCCCAGCCGAGCCGGCGCCGGGCCCGGGCCACGTCCACGGCGACGTCCAGGACCAGGTTGGGCAGTGCGGCCAGGGCGAGCAGCCGCACCGTGGTGGTGCCCTCGGCGGCGTAGCCGGGGCCGAAGAGCGACAGCAGCCGCGGGGCCAGCACAATCAGCACGGCGGCGCCGGCGGCGATCAGCAGACCGCTGTGCCGCAGCACCGTGCGGGCGTGCTCGGCGAGCTTCTCCGGGGCCCGGGCGGCCTCCACGATCAGCGAGCTGCCCATGTTGTAGGCGGCCAGGAAGAGCGTGTAGGCGATCACCCAGGAGAGCGAGAAGTAGGCGTTCTGCTCGGGTCCCAGGTAGTCCAGGACCAGCAGCGGCACCAGGTTGTAGGCCGCCAGCCGGAACAGGAAGCCGACGTAGTCGGCCGCCGCGTAGCGCAGCAGGCCGTCCGGCGCGGGGTCGGCGGGGCGGCGGCGCTGGTGCTGCGGCAGCGCCCGGCCCAGCAGGTAGGCGGTGGTGACCGCCAGCGAGACGGCCAGCGCGCCGATCCAGGAGAGCAGGATGCCCGCGCTCAGCGCCAGCAGCCCGCAGGCCACCATCAGCAGCGTCTTGACCACCGCGAACAGGCCGTTCTCGGCCAGCACCCAGCCGGGGCGGCGCAGGCCGGTCAGCGCGCCGTCCTGCACCACGAAGAGCGCGTAGCCGGCGGTGCCGGCCAGGAAGGCCGCCGCCGGCGCCCAGTCGCGCAGGTAGCTCAGGCTGGGGATCAGTCGCGGGACCAGGACCAGGAAGAGCACCCCGGCCAGCACGCTGGCCAGCACGGCGGCGGCGTAGCAGCGCAGCACCAGGCGGCGGGCGTGCGGCCCGGCCGCGGGCAGGAAGCGGATCAGCACGTCGGCCAGGTTGAGCTGGCCCAGGCCCGCCAGCAGGGTCGCCGCCGAGATCACCGCGTACGCCAGACCCACGTCGCGGGTGCTGTACCAGGAGGTGGCGAAGAGCCAGAAGACCGCGCCGAGGGAGGCGGTGAGGATCGAACTGAGGGTCAGCAGATGGCCGTTGCGCAGCAGCAGGGCGGCCTCGGGACGGCCGGAGCGGCCCGGCAGCAGGATCCGCAGCCGGGTGCGCAGCAGTTCCGGGTAGCCGCAGAGGCGGCTCTGCGGCGGGGCCTGGCGCAGCGCGGTCATGGCTAGCCGCCCATCCGGCGGGCCTGCAGCCGGCTGCGCCAGTAGCCGACCGGACCGTAGGCCAGTCCGCGCAGGTGCAGCAGGCCCAGGCCCGGTGCGTTGCCGTCCGGGTCGCCGGCGCGCCCGCTCTGCGCGGCCTGCCGGGCCGCGTGCCGCACGCCGCCCGGCAGCCGGCGCAGCAGCGCCGGGAGCATGCCGGGCTCGGCGGCCAGCGCGGCGGCCAGGAAGGCGCCGAAGCCGGCGCCGTAGCCGAAGACCTGGGCCGGCACGGCCTGCGGGGTGCTGCGGTGGCGGTGCCAGATCACCGCGTCGGGCTGGTAGGCGACCGTGTAGCCGGCCGCCAGCGTCCGGAAGAAGGCGAGCAGGTCGTCGCCGCCGCGGGCGGGGGTGCCGGTGCCCATGGCGGGGTCGAAGCCGCCCACCCAGTTCAGCGTGGAGGTGCGGAAGGCCATGTTGGCGCCGGTGCCGAACTGCCCCGCGGTGAAGGGG
Source organism: Kitasatospora nipponensis (assembly GCF_039528135.1). NCBI lineage: Bacteria > Bacillati > Actinomycetota > Actinomycetes > Kitasatosporales > Streptomycetaceae > Kitasatospora > Kitasatospora nipponensis. The sequence goes on from NZ_BAAALF010000038.1 coordinate 4,078, forward strand.
AAGAGCGGGTCGCCGGGCGGGTCGGCCAGCGACCAGCGCAGCGGCTCGAAGCCCTTGCCGAAGCCGCTCAGGCGCTCCAGCGTGGCCTGGGTGGCGGTCCGCAGCTCGGCCGGCAGGATCAGCCCGGTCACGCAGCCGATCCGCCGGTCCTGGCCGAAGGCGGCGGCCAGCGCGGCCAGCCAGCCCGGGTCGGCCAGCGTGTCGTCGTCGGTGAAGGCGCAGATGCTGCCGCGCACGGCGCGCAGCGCCCGGTTGTGCGCCCGGGCCAGGCCCGCCACTGGCTCGCGCAGGTAGCGGACCCGGCCGGCGTACCGGTCCCGGACCAGGGTCATCGCCTCGTCGCCCGAGGGGGCGTTGTCCACGACGATCACCTCGTAGCGCGGATAGCCGTTCCGCAGCAGGGAGTCGAGGCAGAGCCGCAGTTGGTCCACCCGGTCGTGCGTGGCGACGACGACGCTGATCAGGGGCGGGCCCGCGGGCGCCGCGGCGCACCCCGCCCGACTGGGGTGCGCCGGCGGCGTCGCGGTGGTCTCTGTCACCGGCAGGTGACGATGAGCGGCCTCGACCAGGGCCCGGTGCAGTCCGGCGCGGTCGCCGGGGGCACCGCTGGCGGTGACCAGTCCGAGCGGGTGTCCGTGCAGCCGCACCAACGCCAACACGCGTCCGTCGGGGTGCGTGTGGCCGCGGCCGCCCGGACTGTGCAGCTCGTCCGGGTGGGCCAGGTCCAACTCGACCACGGTGACGGGGGTGTAGAGCGAATCGCGGGCGGCAAGGCGCGGGCAGGCCGCCTCGGCGCTCTGGTCGGTGCCGTTCATCGCTCCCCCACGGCCTTCGTCTGTGCGGGCCGGGCGCCAGGGCGCTCGGCGATGAGGGTCCGCAGTACCCGTCGGCCGTCCGAGACCGCGTGCAGGTGCGAGCGCCCGCTGCGGCGAGGGAGTTCGAGGCTGGGGACTTCGGCGACCCGAAGTCCCTGGCGCAGGGCGTGCGCGGTCATCTCGGCCTCGATCTCGAAGCCGGTGGCGCGCAGGTCCAGGGTGTCCAGGAAGCTGCGCCGGAAGGCGCAGTACCCGTAGCAGAGGTCGGTCAGCTGCGCGTCGTAGAGCCGGTTGACGAGGGCCAGCAGCGCGCGGTTGCCCAGCGAGCGGATCGTGGTCAGGTCGAGCGAACCGCCACCGCTGAGGTAGCGCGAGCCCTTGACGAAGTCGTAGCCGTGGTCGAGGAAGTGCAGGTAGTGCGGGATCTCGCCGGGCGACATCGAGCCGTCCGCGTCGATCATGACCACGTAGTCGCCGGTGGCGGCGGCGAACCCGGTGCGCAGCGCGCTGCCCTTGCCGGGACCGCGCTGGGGCACGGTGCGCACGGCCGGCAGGCAGTTGGTGGCCACCCGCAGGGTGGCGTCCGCCGAGTCGCCGTCGACCAGCACGACCTCGTCCACGCAGCGCGGGATCTGTTCGAAGACCCAGGGGATGTTGCGGGCCTCGTCACGGGCCGGTACGACCAGGCTGACGGTGCGTCGACGCGGGGCCCGGTCGCCCGAGCGCCGCAGCAGGCGGTCGTCGGCGCGGCGCCCCTGGGCGCCAGGGGGCAGGGTGGTGTTCATGGCTGACTGCCTCTCCGGAGGCACGAGGGCGGGCGCGCCGGCGGATCGGGCGGCCGGGCGGTGCCCTGTGTACGGAACGGGCGGCAGACCGCGAGCGCGGCGGGGAGCCCGTGGGGAACGAGCGGGACGGCGGTCGGGTACCCGCGGATCCCGTGCCTGCGCGGCGCGGGAGGAGGGTCGGGCTGGCCGTCCACTTCCCGGGCGCTTGGGGCGACCGGGACGCGCGGCACCTGGGGTGCCGGTGGCGAAAGGCAGAGGGGGCGGAGCCGGCGAAGCGGTTCCTGATGCCCGCCGCCCCGGTGGCGAAGTGCTCCTCGGGGCGGTGACCGGGAGGTTCTCGCGGGGGCTACCTCGCGCATTCCTCTCGATGCGGTGCCTGGGACCCATCATGGCCACCCGACTGCCGCCGCGTCAAGGGGATTTGCGGCAATTCAGGATCTTATTTACCGATGACCTACGTTCTGTCCGATTCGATGATCCGCCGGACGATCTCCTCCGGGCGGGCCGGACGCCCGAAGTGCCAGCCCTGGGCCCGGTCGCAGCCCATCGAGCGCAGCCGCTCGGCGTGGTCGGCGTTCTCCACGCCCTCGGCGGTCACGGTCAGTCCCAGGGTGTGCGCCAGCGAGACCAAACCGCCCACGATCCGCCAGCCCAGCACGTGCTCGCGCCCGGAGTCCTTGAGGTCGCTGACGAACGAGCCGGCGATCTTCAGGTTGGAGACCGGCAGGTCGCGCAGGTAGGCCAGGTTGGACCAGCCGGTGCCGAAGTCGTCGATCGCCAGCGAGACTCCCATGTCGACCAGCGAGTGCAGCGCGCGCAGCGACTCGTCCTCCGGGCCCACCACCGCGCTCTCGGTGATCTCCAGCTGCAGCCGCTTCGGGTCCAGGCCCGAGGAGCGCAGGATCCGGTCGATGTCGGCCACCAGGCCCGCGTTGCGGACCTGACGCACCGCCAGGTTGACGTTGATCTGCGGGGCCCGGTCGCCGAACCGCCGGTGCCAGTCGGCCGCCTGACCGCACGCCTGCTCCAGCACCCAGCGCCCCAGCGGCATGATCAGGCCGGTCTCCTCGGCCGTGCCGATGAACTCGTCGAGGCCCAGCACGCCCAGCTGCGGGTGGCGCCATCGCACCAGCGCCTCGACCGCGGAGAGCGAGCCGTCGGCCAGGTCGCACAGCGGCTGGTAGTCGATGAAGAACTCGCCGCGGTCCAGCGCCACCGGCATCCGCACCGAGACCGCGTAGCGGCTCACCGCACGGGCGTTGCGCTGCGGGTCGAAGAGCGTCCAGCGCCCGCGGCCCTCCTCCTTGGCGCGGTACAGCGTCAGGTCGGCGGCCCGCACCGCGGCCATCGGGGTGGTGGCCGCCACCGGCCGCTCCAGGACCCCCACACTGGCACCGATCGCCAGGCGGTGCCCGTCGATCGGCACCGGCTTGGCGAGCGCGGCCAGCACCGTCTTGGCCGCCGCCACCGCCTCCTGCTCGCCGCGGCAGTCCTCCAGCAGCACCACGAACTCGTCGCCGCCCAGCCGGGCCACCAGGTGCCCCAGCGGGCGCAGCGCGGCCTCCAGGCGCAGCGCGACGGCCGCCAGCAGCTGGTCGCCCATCTCGTGCCCGAGGCTGTCGTTGACGACCTTGAAACCGTCCAGGTCCACGTAGCACAGGCCGAACCGCGCTCCGGGCTCGGGCGACTCGAAGACCGCCTCCAGCCGCTCGAAGAAGGCCGAGCGGTTGGGCAGCCCGGTCAGCGGGTCGTGGGTGGCCTGGTGGCGCAGCCGCTCCTGGAGGCGGTAGCGGTCGGTGATGTCCTCCAGCATCGCCACCTGGTAGACCGGCACGCCCTCGTCGTCGCGGATCAGCGAGACGGTCAGGTGGGTCCAGACCACCTCGCCGTCCTGGCGGTAGTAGGGCTTGTCGAAGGAGAAGTGCTCGCGCTTGCCGCTGACCAGCTCCTCGTAGGCCTCCCAGACCCCCGGGGTGTCCTCGGGGTGGACCAGGTCGTTGACCCGCCGGCCCTGCATGTCCTCCGGGCGGGCGCCGAAGATGTCCTGCAGCGCCTTGTTGGCCGCCAGGATGGTGCCGTGGACGTCGCCGATGCCGATGCCGATGGCCGCGCTCTCGAACAGCGCCCGGAAGCGCGCCTCGGACTCGCGCAGCGCCCGCTCGGCCTCCCGGCGGGCGGTGTCGGCGGCCAGCCGGATGGCCTCCTGCTCCTGCAGCGTGCGCTCGCGCAGCGCGGCGGCCCAGCCGGCCGCGAAGGCGCCGGCCAGTTCGGCGCCGCGCGGGTCCTGCGGCTCGCCGGCGTGCAGCAGACCGATCGCCCGGGCCAGCAGGTCGGGGTCGGTGAAGTGCGCCTCGACCAGCAGCGCGCCGGCCTCGGCGGCCGACCCGCTGTCCAGCCGCTCCTGGCGCTGGGCGCCGTGCAGCAGCGCGGTGGTGCGGGTCACCAGCCGGTGCAGCGCGCCGGGGTGCATCGCACCGCCCTGGCCGGTGCGCAGCAGCCGCGCCCAGTCCTCCGGGTCGGGGGTGTCCCGGCCCGGGGCCGGCGCGCGGGTCAGGGCTCTGTCGCCCGCCGGCGGGGTGCTCACGGCAAGAGCCCCACACCGACCACGCCGACCATCCGTTCGGGATTCTCGACGATCGCGGCCGGCTCGTCCGGGCGCCACTGCGGCAGGTAGACCACGCCGGGCTCGACCAGCTCGAAGCCGTCGAACAGCTTGGTGATCCGCTCGCTGGTGCGCATGGTCAGCGGGGTGGGGGTGCGGTTGTACAGGTCCTGGTGGGTCTCGGCCTGGTCGGGGCGGCCCTCCAGCGAGGCGTGGCACATCACCAGCGCGCTGCCCGGCGGCAGGGCGTCGCGCAGGGTGCGCACGATGCCCTCCGGGTCCTCGTCGTCGCCGACGAAGTGCAGCACCGCGACCAGCAGCAGCGCGACGGGCTCGCCGGCCGCCAGCAGCTCGGCGACCTCGGGACGGGCCAGCAGCTCGGCCGGGTCGGTCAGGTCCGCGTCCACGACCTGGCACAGCGGGTCGTCCTGCAGCAGCAGCCGGCTGTGCGCCACCGCCACCGGGTCCTTGTCCACGTAGACCACCCGGCTCTCCGGGCGGATCTCGCGCGCCACCTCGTGCACCGCGCCGAAGGTCGGTATGCCGGAGCCGATGTCCAGGAAGCGGGTGAAGCCCTCCTCCGCGAGGAAGGTGACCGCGCGGCGCAGGAAGGCCCGGTTGGCGCGCATGATCAGCGGCAGGTCCGGCCACATCTTGATCGCCTTGCGAGCCATCTCGCGGTCGGCGGCGAAGTTGTGCGAGCCCCCGAGGTAGTAGTCGTACACGCGGGCCGCGGCCGGTCGGTCAAGATCCATACCCGCGGGTACCCAGGGCGGTCTCCGCATCAGGGACCCCTTCCGAGGCAGAAATAGACAAGAGGCACAAAGATCATCCTACGGACGCACTCCGATGGCAACCGGTAACCGCTTCTGCCAGGGCCGTTCACGCCCCGTCACCGGGCTCGGCGTCAGGCGCGGGAGCGCCGCATGCCGTGCCCGCACCGGGCCCGCACCGCCCCACGGGGCACCGCCCGGCGGAGCGGGCCGGGGCGGCGCACAATGGCGGCATGGCGGGACGGATCGAGGACTACGCCCTGATCGGCGACCTGCAGACCGCGGCTCTGGTCTCCCGGGACGGCTCGGTCGACTGGCTCTGCCTGCCCCGCTTCGACTCCCCCAGCTGCTTCGCGGCCCTGCTCGGCGACGAGCGGCACGGCAGCTGGCGCCTGGCCCCGCCCGAGCCGGGCGACTACCGGCTCTCGCGCCGCTACCGGGAGGGCACGCTGGTCCTGGAGACGCTCTGGGAGGGGCCCGACGGCGCAGTGCGGATCACCGACTTCATGCCGCAGCGCGACCGCGACCCGCAGCTGATCCGGATCGTGGAGGGCCTGCGCGGGGCGGTGGCGCTCCGCGGCGAGCTGCGGCTGCGCTTCAACTACGGGCGGATCGTGCCCTGGGTGCGGCGCACCGACCACCACCGGGTGGCGGTGGCCGGGCCGGACTCGGCCTGGCTGCGGGTGCCCGGCGGCGTCCACACCTTCGGCCACGAGGGCGCCACCCGCTCGGAGTTCACCGTCACCGCCGGCGAGGTGGTGCCGTTCGTACTGACCTGGCAGCCCTCGCACCGGCCGGCCGCCCGCCCCACCGACCCGCTGCGCGCGCTGCGCGGGACCGCCGAGCGCTGGCAGCGCTGGTCGGCCGGCTGCCGCTACCAGGGGCCCTGGCAGCCGGCCGTGCTGCGCTCGCTGATCACCCTCAAGGCGCTCGCCTACGCGCCGACCGGCGGGATCGTGGCCGCACCGACCGCCGCGCTGCCCGAGGCGGAGGGCGGGATCCGCAACTGGGACTACCGCTACTGCTGGTTGCGCGACTCCAGCATGACCCTCTCGGCGCTGCTGCGCGGCGGCTTCCGCGAGGAGGCGGCGGCCTGGCGGCGCTGGCTGCTGCGGGCCATCGCGGGCGATCCCGGCGACCTGCAGACGGTCTACGGGGTGGCCGGCGAGCGCGGGCTGCCCGAGACCGAGGCGCACTGGCTGCCCGGCTACCGGGGTTCGGCGCCGGTGCGGTTCGGCAACGCGGCCGTCAGCCAGCTCCAACTCGACGTCTACGGCGAGGTGGTGGACACCCTGCAGCTGGCCTGGGCGGCCGGCGTGCCGATGGAGCGGCAGGTCTGGAGCCTGCTGCGGCACCTGATGGCCTTCCTGGAGGAGCACTGGCAGGACCCGGACGAGGGGCTCTGGGAGGTGCGCGGCCCGCGCCGGCAGTTCGTGCACTCCAAGGTGATGTGCTGGGTGGCCGCGGACCGGGCCGTGCAGCTGGCCGAGGCCACCGGGCTGCCCGCGCCGGTCGAGCGCTGGCGCGCGCTGCGCACCGCGATCCACCGCGACGTCTGCGCGCACGGCTACGACGAGCACGTCGGCTCCTTCGTCCAGGCCTACGGCGGACGGGAGTTGGACGCCTCCACGCTCTTCGTCGCGAAGACCGGCTTCCTGCCGCCGCGCGACCCGCGGGTGCTGCGCACGGTGGAGGCGGTGCGCGAGGGCCTGGACCACGGCGGCTTCGTGCGGCGCTACGCGGACGGGGTCGCGGGCCCGCCGGCCGGGCCGGCGGCGCGGGCCGCGCGCGGGCACGGGCGGACCGGGAGCGACCGGACGCTGGGGCTGGACGGCCTGCCGGGCTCCGAAGGGGCCTTCGTGGCCTGCTCGTTCTGGCTGGCCGACGCGCTCGCGGCGGTCGGCCGGGTGGCCGAGGCGCGCGAGCTCTTCGACCGGGCGGTGGGCCTGGGCAACGACCTGGGCCTGCTCTCGGAGGAGTGGGACCCGCTCAGCGGGCACCAACTCGGCAACACCCCCCAGGCGTTCAGCCACGTGGCGCTGGTGAACACGGCCTTCACGCTGGCCGAGGCCGACTGACGGACCGTTCTAGTGGCCGCCCCTTTTCTTCTTCTTGCGCTTCTTCCCCTTCGTCGGGGCGACGCTGTGGGTCTTCTCGTCGGTGTCCGAGTCCGCGTCCGAGTCCGCCTGCTCGACGTGGGCGGCGGCACCGTCCACGACCTTGCGCAGCCGCCAGACGCCGGTGATGCCCGGCAGCTGCCCGCTGATGGACCGGGGGGACTTCTCCAGGTCGGTTCGTCGTGCGGCACCGTCCTCGAGTCCGGTGTTGTAGGCCGAGATCAGCTTCCGGACCATCTCCTGGTAGCTGCACGGGTCCGTGTCGCTGCCGAACCCCTGGAAGGTCCCGTCTCCCATGTAGAGGGAGTGCTCGCCCGCCCAGTTGGCCGTGTCGGCGTGCGTGGCGTCGTAGGTCGAGAAGTTCTCGAAGTACACCCAGTCACCGGGGACGAGGTCCGCCGGTCCGCTGATGCCGCTCAGCGGCACCGGGCTGACCGCCGGGTTCGGGCCGTGGACGAGCGGCGCGTTGTTCTCCCAGTGCTGCTCGCCGGGGAGGTCCAGGCCGTACCCGGCGGGATGCAGGACGACCCCCTTCGGGTACCGCGCGTTGAACTCCGCGGGGTTGAGGGCCTCGGCGAGCGCCCGGTAGTGCAGGGCCGTGATCACGAAGGAGCAGTCGGTGTAGAACGCCTCGTCCCTGCCCCCGCGGAACAGGTCCTTGATCACACTGTGGTGGTCGCCTTCCGACAGGTACGCCACGTTCTCGTGGATCGTCGGCCTCTCCTCGTCGTCATCGGCGCCCTTGGCCCGGATGCTCCGCCAACCCTTCGGCATCGTCCACTCGTTCGCACTGGAATAGCTGAACGGGGAGTCGTCGCCGTTGATGAACCTCATGTACTTGATCAGCGTCAGCCGCTTCTTGATGTCGGACTCCAGCTCGTCCAGCGTGATCCGGATCGGCGTCGACGACGCGACGTAGGCCCTGGTGATCTCGAGCACCAGGGCCTCCGCGTCATCGAGCACGTCCAGGTCGAGCGGCGACTGCGAGGACGAGAACCGCAGCAGCTCGATCAACTCCACGGGATCGCTGATCTCCGTCGTGGTGCCCCTGCTCTCGTCCTTGCTGCTGCTGACCGCGGTCGGGTCGTGGTGGGTCACCCACAGGGCGCGCTGGACGGCCGGCGGCGGTCCGTCGTCGCGCAGCAGCCGCGCCACCGCGGCGTTGCCGACGCCGCGCTGCAGGGCGATGATCGTCTGCGGGGTGGGTGCGCGGCGAGTCGGCGGCGCCGGCGCGGCAGCCTGCGCGGCGAACGGCCGCCCGGGCGGGCGGTGCTGCGGGCCCGCCGGGCCCGGCGGCGCCTGCTCGTGACCGCGCACGGGCCAGTCCCTTCCCCCCGGGGGCGCGCTGCGGTCGCAGGCGCGGCAGGACCTGTCTACGGCGCCGGGCCACCTCCCGTGGAGGGCCGCAGGGGCAGAGCGGAGGGCAACGGGTCCGGGCCCGGCCGCGCATCGAGGCGGCCGGGCCCGGGGCGTGGGCGGGCGCGGACTACTCCACGGTGACCGACTTGGCCAGGTTGCGCGGCTTGTCGACGTCCCGCTCCAGGGCCACCGCCGCGTGGTAGGCGAGCAGCTGCAGCGGGATGTTGAGCAGCAGCGGGTCCAACTCCGGCTCGTTGCGCGGCACCAGCACGCTGTGGTTGGCGAGCTTGGGGTCCGGCGCGCGGTGCGCGATCGCCAGCACGCGGCCGGCCCGGGCCCGGATCTCGCCCAGCGTGGTGAGGTTCTTGTCGAGCAGCTCGTCGTCCGGAACCAGGGCCACCGTGGGCAGTTCGGGGCTGATCAGGGCCAGCGGGCCATGCTTGAGCTCGCTGGCCGGGTAGGCCTCGGCGTGCACGTAGCTGATCTCCTTCAGCTTCTGCGCGCCCTCGCGGGCCACCGGGTAGCCGCGCACCCGGCCGATGAACATCATGCCCTGGCAGTTCGCGTACTCGGCGGCCAGCTCGGCGATCTCCTTCTCCTGCTCGAGGATCTCGCGGATCTGGCCGGGCAGCGCCTTGAGGCCCTCGACGATCCGGCGGCCGTCGGCCGGCGAGAGGTCGTTGATCCGGCCGAAGTGCAGGGCCAGCAGCGCGAAGGCGACCACGGTGGAGGTGAACGCCTTGGTCGAGGCCACCGAGATCTCCGGGCCGGCGTGCAGGTAGATGCCGCCGTCGCAGGCCCGCGCGATCGCGCTGCCGACGGTGTTCACCACGCCGAGCACCCGGCCGCCCTTGCGCTTGACCTCCTGCACGGCCGCCAGCGTGTCGTAGGTCTCGCCGGACTGGCTGACCGCCACGTAGAGGGTGTCCGCCTCGATCACCGGGTTGCGGTAGCGGAACTCAGAGGCCGGCTCGCTGTCGGCCGGGATCCGGGCCAGCTCCTCGATCAGCTGGGCGCCCATCTGCCCGGCGTAGTAGGCCGATCCGCAGCCGATGATCTTCACGCGGCGGATGTCGCGCAGCTCGCGGGCGTCCATGTTGAGGCCGCCCAGGTGGGCGGTGGCGAAGCGCTCGTCCAGCCGGCCGCTGAGCGTGCGCTCGACGGCGGCGGGCTGCTCGTGGATCTCCTTGACCAGGAAGTGCGCGTGGCCCGCGGTGTCGTAGGAGTCGATCTCCCAGTCCACGGTGGAGGGCTGGCGGGTGGTGGGGCGGGCGTCCTCGGTGAAGGTGCGGAAGCCCTCGGCGCGGATCACCGCGAGCTCGCCGTCCTCCAGGTGCACCACCTGGCGGGTGTAGCGCACCAGCGCCGCCACGTCGGAGGCGACGAACATCTCCTTCTCGCCGATCCCGAGCACGATCGGGCTGCCGTTGCGGGCCACCACGATCCGGTCCGGCTGCTCGGCGTCGAGCACCGCGATGCCGTAGGTGCCGACCACCAGGGCCAGCGAGGAGCGGACCGCCTCCTCCAGGTCGGTGCCCTCGGCGCTGTGCGCGGCGATCAGGTGGACCAGCACCTCGGTGTCGGTCTCCGAGGCGAAGACCGCGCCCTCGGCGGTGAGGCGGGCGCGCAGCTGGTCGGCGTTCTCGATGATGCCGTTGTGCACGACCGCGAAGCGCCCGGCGTTGTCCAGGTGCGGGTGGGCGTTGGCGTCACTCGGCTCGCCGTGGGTGGCCCAGCGGGTGTGGCCGATGCCGGTGGAGCCCTTGAAACGGGCCGGCACGGTGGCGGCCAGGTCGGCCACCCGGCCCTTGGCCTTGCGCAGCTTGAGGCCCGCGCCCTTGCCGGTGACCGCGACGCCGGCCGAGTCGTAGCCCCGGTACTCCAGGCGCTGCAGGCCCTCCAGCAGGAACGGGGTGGCGTCCTTGGGACCGATGTAGGCGACGATTCCGCACATGGTGGCTCCTGGGTAGCGGGTGACGGGTGACGGCTGGTCGCCGACGGCCGGCGGGGTGCTCGGGGGTGGGGCGCGAGGGTGGTCAGCCGTAGACGATGCGGCGCAGCTGGCGGGCCGACAGCTCGGGGGCCGCGACCCGGCGGGTGGCCAGCTCCTCGGCGATCCGGGCGAAGATCTGCTCGTTGGTCAGGCCGCGGGCCTGCAGCTCTCCGTGCCGGCGCTGGACGAACTCGCTCGTGCTCTCCGAGAAGTACGCCAGCACCTCGGCGACCACCCGCGCGGCCTCCCGCGGACCCAGCACGCTGGTCCGGGTCAGGTGGCCCACCAGGTCCGCGAAGGGCGGCTGGGCGGCGGCGGGGGGAGTCGGTGAGGTCGGCACGGAGAGTGAGCCTAGGTCTGCAATCTGAAAAAACAAAGAATCCTGCCCGATTCCGGGCAGGATTCCTGTGCTTGTCATACGAATGCCCTAACACAGCCCGCTCAGGCGGCGCCGGGGGTGGTCGCGGCGCCGCCTTCGCGCTCCCGCGCACGGGCCCGCCGGCGCAGCAGCCGGCGGCGGGCCGGCTGGTCGGGCAGCCAGCCGAAGGCCAGCGAGCTGCCGATCAGCCCGAGCAGCATCCCCAGCAGGAAACCGCCGAGGTTCGAGGTCACCCAGCTGCCCAGCGTGAGCAGCATGGCCATGATCGAGTAGAAGATCCGCTGGGCCGGGTTGAAGAGCAGCAGCAGCCCGCAGAGCAGCAGCACGGTCGGCACCAGGTAGCCGGCCAGGCCCTGCATGCCGATGTGCAGGATCACCGGCAGCGGCGCCTTCTCGGTCACCAGGATCTCGGCCCCCGCCAGGGTGACCAGCAGGCCGCCCCAGAACGGACGGCGCCCCCGCCAGGCGCGCAGCGAGCGCCGGGCCGTGGCGAGCGCCCCCATGACGGGGTCCTCGCCGTGGAGCCCGTCGGCCGACCCGTCGGCCGCCTCGGGGCGGACCCCCTCGGCGGCCTCGTCGCCGGCCTCGGCGGGCGCCTGGTCGGGCCCTTGGTCGGGCGCCTGGGCCTGGACCGGGGCCTGGCCCTGGGCCTGGCCCTGGGCTTGGCCCTGGACCTGGGCCTGGCCCTGGGCCGGCTGCGGCACGGGCTCCGCGTCGGCGCCGGCATCGGCGTCGGCGTCCGCGTCCGCGTCGGGGGCCGCCGGCGGATTCGGAGCCGGCGCCGGCTCCGCCTCGGGCTGTGGCAGCTCGGGCCACAGCGCCTTGGGCGCCGGCAGGTCGGGGGCGTCGTCCGTCACGTCAGCAGGCCTGGTCGCTGAAGCTCAGGTTCAGACCGGGCAACTTGAAGGTGGCCGCCGTGGTCGCGTAGTTGTGCTGCCGGAGGTTGACGATCGTCACGGTGTCGGCCTGCTGACCGAAGACGCCGACCGGCCCGGCCACGCCCGCCTTGGTGAAGGTGCTGGCGTCGCCGCCGATCTCGATGTTGTTGAACGAGGCGTCGCCGGTCAGCAGGTCCGAGTCGGTGGTCAGACCCTCGGCCGTCACCGGGGTGCTGCCGCGGCCCGCGGTGATCCGCAGGTTGGTGCCGCCCAGGTTGACGCTCTGGCAGAGGTTGGTCAGCGTGGCGTTCTTGATCGCCGAGACCGCCACCAGCACCTGCCCGCCGGTGTCGCCGGCGTTCGGGCTGTTGTCGACCATGTTGTCCAGGCCGCCGAACTGCTCGAAGCCGGTGCCGTCCATCCGGTCGGCGGTGACCGTGAAGGCCATGCCGGATATCGAGAACTGGGCCGCCAGTACTCCCTGCGCGGTCAGGGCCATCAGGACGCCGCCGGCCACGCAGGCCGGTATCGCCATCAGGGCCGCGCGGCGCAGCCGGACCCGGCCGCGGCCGGTGGCGGCCGGTGCGGCCGCCTCGCCGGCGGGCTCCTCGACGGTGGGCTCTTCGGACAGGGCCATGAATGCTCCAGGGTGGTAGTGGGGGACCTGTGATCACACCTACACGTTGTCCTGGCGCGGACAGCTGCTCGACTCGGCGATCAATCATCGTCCCTGGCAGGGGATTTGACGATCTATCAGGAAGCCTGGCAGTTGACTGGAAGTTACCTCGCGGTAAGCGGAGGGTCAAGGGTTCGCGCGCGGCCCCGGCCGGGAGACGCGGATCTCACCGGTCCGCAGCGTGCCGCGCGGCGCGGGCACCGCCTCGGCGGGCGAGGACTCGTCCAGCACGCAGGCCAGGACCGGCTTGCGCCAGCCGGCGCCGGCCTGCTCGGCGAGCGCGAGGCGGTCCGCCGCGGACGCCGGGCCGAGGAACGGCGCGAGGGCGAAGTAGGCCAGGGTCGGCAGCAGTTCGGGCAGTTCGGCATGGCGGTTCGCGGCGATGTGGCGGTAGATCGCGGAGTACACCCCGCCCACCACCGAGTCCACCAGCAACTCCGCCGAGACGGTCTGCGGCGGCACCGGGCAGCCGACGAAGAGCCGGCGCATCCGCACCCGCAGCTGCTCGCGCACCAGCCGCCCGGCCGGCCCGACCGCGTCCACCTCGACCACCGCCATGGTGGCGAAGGCCGGGACCTCCGCGAGTATCACCAGCACCACCCGCAATGCGGCGTGCAGGCCCGCGCACCAGTCCTGCTGGGCGGCGAACGCCTCCTCCATCCGCCGGATGACCACCGCCGTGCCGTGCCGGTGGGCGGCCAGGAACGCCTCCTCCTTGCCGCTGAACTGCTCGTAGAAGACCGGTCTGGTCACCCCCGCGGCCTGGCAGATGTCACTGACCCGGGCCCCCGCGTAGCCGCACGCGGCGACGGTGTGCACCACCCCGTCCAGCAGTCGCTCGCGCTGGGTGGCGGCGACCACCTCCGGGGGCAGCCGGCTGGGTCCGCGCCGGATCGAACGGGACGGGTCGCGCCCACTGCGCGTCCCGGGGAGAACGAAGTCGCTTGAGGGTCCGCCGAGTTCAAGATTTATCTGCAACTTCCGCACCATCCCTTGACGCTGGCGTTGAGCCAGGTTTAGAACCTTCCCAGGTTTTCTATTTGTCGGCACCGGTGCGGCCCTGTCGCACGATGCCGGTTCGCAGCCCGCCGGGCGGGTCCAGGGTGGGGACGTCAGGCCCCCAGTATGTCGGAGCAGACGCCGGTCCGCGGTGGCAGCCGCACAGTCCGGTGCACGGATTTCCGGCGACCTCTCCAGTGCATCGCTCGTGGCGCCGAGCGGCCCGGATCCCCCGGCGGGGCTGTGCCGCACTCCCGTTCGCCCACCGTGCCGCGAGGAGTACCGACATGCGTCGAACAACCCGTTCCCTCAAGCGACTTGCCCCGATCACCGCCGGCCTGGCGACGGTCGCCCTGCTGGCCGGCGCGGCCCCCGCCCAGGCGGCCGGCCTCACCGGCTCCCCCGGCGGCCCGTACGCCGGGATGGGCGGCTGTCCGGTCACCTCGCCCGCCCTGCAGAACCCCGACAACCTCCAGGTCGGCTGCGTGGTCTCGGTCACCCGTGCGGGCAGCTTCACCATCGGCTCCACCACCGTGCCTCTCACCTCGCCGATCACCCTGCAGTTCGGGGTGTACTGGGACAAGTCCGCTCCGGTGGTCAACTTCCCCGACGGCAGCAGCGCCAACCAGTACGCCACGGTGTCGCCCGCCACCGGACAGCTGCTCACCGCGAAGCCGGCCGAGATCACCATCCCGGGCATCATCAACTTCCTGCCGGGCCTCACCAGTGTCTTCGCCCAGGTGGAGCTGGCCGGGCCGGTCACCGACTTCACCCCGCTGGCGGCCGGCGAGTCCTACCCGGTCTTCAAGCTGCCGATCAAGCTCCACCTGCACAACGCGCTCTTCGGTGACAACTGCTACATCGGCTCCAACAGCGCGCCGATCGTGCTGCACCCGACCACCGGCACCACCGCGCCGCCCGCACCCGGCAAGCCGATGACCGGCGACCCGGGCACCATCGCGGTCAACGCCGACCCGAACGGCCACGACGCGATCGTCGCCTCCTTCGCCGGCGCCACCCTGGTGGACAACACCTTCGCCGTCCCGGGCGCCTCCGGCTGCGGGCTCGGCGGCATCCTCGACCCGCTCATCGACTGGACCATGGGGATCCCCTCCGCCGCCGGCAAGGGATCGGTGAACTTCCAGCAGACCGACACCGCGTTGGCCCTGGACGGCAGCCTGGCCGACCTCACCGGCGCGCTCGACGCCTCCGCCGGTCAGGCCGCCACCACCCGGCACTAGCCCGGCCCAGCCGGCCCGACCGGCCCGCCCCGCCCGACCGACCGGACCCGCGGCCGGATCCGACCGCGGCCTGACCCGCGGCCCCGGCCTGCGCACCGCGGCCTGACCCGCGGCCCCGCCCTCCGACCCGCCCCGCGGCCCGCGGCACCCGCCGCGAGCCCCCGCGCCGGCACCCGGCGGACCTCTCGACCCGTGCACCCCCACGTGCACGCCGCCACCCCCACCCAGTGGAAACGAGGATCCCTCATGCGCAAAACCCGCTGTCTCGGCGTCGCCCTGGCCGCCCTCGCGCTTGCCGCCGTGCCCGCCCTGTCGGCCGACGCGGCCACCCCGAACGTGCTCACCTACGGCAGTGCCGGCGGCAGCCCGGTGGCGGTGGGCGACGTGCTGACCGCCTCGCTCTCCAGCGGCACGATCGCCACCCTGTACTCCACCGCCGCCGGCGGCACCGGGGTCAAGTGCACCGCCTCCGCCTTCAACTCCACCGTCACCGCCAACCCGTCCGCGCCGGGCACCGCCGTCGAGACGCTCAACAGCCAGACCTTCAGCGGCTGCACCGCGGTGGGGATCCCCGGCGTCACCGCCGTGCTGAGCGTCACCGTCAACAACCTGACGTACACCAACTCCGTCAGCGACGCGGCCGGCAACCCGGTCACCCTCAGCCCCGGCACGGCCGGCCCGATCCAGACCACCATCGTGCTCAGGAGCCTGCTGGGCAACATCACCTGCGGCTACCAGGCGCAGCCGACCAGCCTGTCCGGAACCACCTCGAACACGGCGCAGACCATCGGCTTCGTCAACCAGTCGTTCGTGCGCAGCAGCGGCCCCGGCACCTGCTTCCCGATGGGCTACTTCACCGCCCTCTACGGTCCGGTGCTGGACGTCAGCAAGCCCGGCACCCCGCCGGTCTTCGTCAACTGACGGACCGGGGGCAGCACGGTCCCTACATCCGGCCCAGCTGACCGGCCGCCTTCCGGGCGGCCACCAGCACCGGGTCCCAGACCGGTGAGAACGGCGGGGCGTAGGCCAGGTCCTGGAAGACCAGCTGCTCCACCGTCAGCCGGCAGCCCAGCGCCACCGCGGCGACGTCGATCCGCTTCGCCGCGCCCGCACCACCGACGATCTGCAGGCCGAGCAGCCGCCCACTGCCCTGCTCGGCCAGCAGCTTGACGGTCATCCAGGCCGCGTCCGGGAAGTAACCGGCCTGCGCGGTCGACTCGATGACGGCGGCGGTCCAGCGCAGGCCGGCCGCCGCCGCCTGCCGTTCGTTCAACCCGGTCCGGGCGATCTCCAGGTCGCACACCTTGGTGATCGCCGTCCCCACCACGCCCGGGAACTGCGCCGCGTCGCCGCCCAGGTTCCGCCCGATCACCAGGCCCTGCTTGTTGGCGTGCGTTCCCAGCGCGACGTGCTCGTGCCGCCCGGAGACCAGGTGCAGCACCTCCACGCAGTCCCCGCCCGCCCACAGGCCCGGCACCCGTGCGCCGTCCGCGTCCAGCACCCGCATCGTCGGGTCGGTGCGCAGACCGCCGTGCACCCCGAGCGCCAGTCCCGCGGCCCGGGCCAGCTCGGTGCGCGGCCGGGCCCCCAGGCCCAGCACCACCAGGTCCGCCGGGTGCTCGCCCGCCGTGCTGCGCACCGCGCGCGGGCGGCCGTCCGCGCCGAGCAGCACCTCGGTGGCCTCGGCGCCGGGCACCACCTCGACGCCGAGCCGCTCCAGGGCGCGCCGCACCAGCACGCCCAGGTCCGGGTCGAGGCCGGGCATCGGCTCGGGCGTGCGGTGCACCAGGGTGACCCGGTAGCCGCGCAGCAGCATCGCCTCGGCCATCTCGATGCCGATGTAGCCGCCGCCGACCACCACCGCGTGCCAGGCCCGCTCGGGCCGGCCCACGCCCCGCGGGTCGAACCGCGCGAGCGTCTCCAGCAGCGCCTGCCCGTCGTCCAGCGTGTGCACCCCGTGGACGCCGGGCGCGTCGAAGCCCGGCAGCGCCGGCCGCACCGGCTCGGCGCCGGTGGCCAGCACCAGCTGGTCGTACCCGGTCCACCGCTCGGCGCCGGTGGCCAGGTCGCGGCTGCGCACCCGGCGGCCGGCCGGGTCGATCGCGGTCACCTCGGTGCGCATCCGCAGGTCGATGTCGCGGGCGCGGTGCTGCTCGGGGGTGCGGGCGATCAGCGCGTCGCGCTCCGCCACCTCGCCGCCGACCCAGTAGGGGATCCCGCAGGCCGAGTAGGAGGTGAAGGAGCCGCGCTCGAAGGCGGTGATCCGCAGCTCCTCGGGTCCGCGCCGGCGCCGGGCCTGCGAGGCCGCCGACATCCCCGCCGCGTCGCCGCCGACGACCACCAGGTGCTGCGCCATGTCCGCTCCGTCCGACCGTTGTTCGGACCGCCGCGGCCCGCTGACCTCCCATCATGGCCCCTGGCCGAAGCCGGTGCGGCCCAGGGTCTTGACATGACCCTACTTAGTTAAGAAACTTTCCTAACTTTCTCCCCCACGAGGAGTTCTGATGGCCCATCGTGCCCCCTCCCCCCGCCTGCGCACCCTCGTCGCGGTCGGGACCGCCTTCGCCACCGCCGCCCTCGGCCTGACCATGACGGGCGCGGCCCCCGCCTCGGCGGCCTCCACCGCCCACCCCTTCCCGACCCACACCGCCTACCAGGTCGGCGTGCTGCCCTCCGCCTCGCAGGCCAGCCGGGACGCCGCCGTCCAGAAGCAGTACGACTCCTGGAAGGCCACCTACCTGCACAAGGGCTGCGCCTCCAACGAGTACTACGTCTCCACCAAGGGCGACGGCGACGCCCCGAACAACGGCCCGGTCTCCGAGGGCCAGGGCTACGGCATGAACATCGTCCCGCTGATGGCCGGCTACGACGCCAACGCCCAGGCCGAGTTCAACGGCCTGTGGCAGCTGGTCAAGGACCACAAGGACGCCAACGGGCTGATGCAGTGGAAGCTCGACGGCAAGACCTGCAAGTACGCCGACAGCGGCACCCCCGACGGCGCCACCGACGGTGACCTCGACATCGGCTACGGGCTGATCCTGGCCGACAAGCAGTGGGGCGGCTACACCGCCGACGCCAAGGCCTGGCTCGCCAACTTCTACGCCCACGACGTGGCTTCGGACGGGCACCTGAAGTGCGAGGACGACGGTCCGGGCACCGACACCCGGCCCTCCGACTTCATGCTCGACCACCTGCGCGCCTTCGCCGCCTACGACACCGCGCACGACTGGAACAAGGTCGTCACCCGCACCGAGGCGGTGATCAGCGAGTTCACCAAGTCCTACTCGGCGAGCGGCGGTCTGCTCTCCGACTTCGTGGTGAACGCCAACACCACCAGCCCCAAGCCCGCCCCCGCCGACTACCAGGAGAGCCAGCCCGACAACATCGTCGGCTACAACTCCATCCGGGTCCCCTGGCACCTGGGCACCGACGCGCTGCTCTACGGCTCCTCGACCGCCGCGGTCTCCTACGCCACCGCGAAGCTCGAATCCGCCTGCCTGAAGGGCGAGTCGGGCGGCAACCCGCAGAAGGTCTACCCGCACACCAAGTTGAACTGCACCGCCTACTCGACCAGCGACCAGGCCGAGGAGGCCGGCGACTCGGTCGGCCCGGCCGCGATGGCCGCCGGCGACCAGGCGTGGACCGACGCCATCTGGAAGCAGCTGGGCACCAACCCGTTCGGGGACGGCTACTTCGGCGAGACCATCAAGACCATCGTCTACCTCGTGATGGCCGGCGACTACTGGAAGCCGTAGTGCCGTAGCTCGCCCGCGGCCCGCGCCCTGCGGCCCCGCACACCACGGCCCCCGACCGCGCCAGTCACGCGGTCGGGGGCCGTGGCGTGCGCGTGCCGGTTCCGCGGGCGTCAGCCCCAGGGCACCGACGAGACCACGTCGGCGTTCTTCGCCACCACCAGCAGGACCAGCACCGCCACCACCGCCAGCACGGCCAGCGCCTGGATCACCGCCCGCCCCGCGCGCGGGGCGAAGACGAAGGCCGCCCCCACCGCGCTGCCGGCCAGCAGGCCGCCGAGGTGACCCTGCCAGGCGGTGATGCCGGCCGAGCCGACCAGCCAGACGACGGCGTAGATCAGCTGGCGCCCGCCGCCCAGCGGGTCGTACCGCATCCGGCGGGTCATCAGGAAGTAGGCGCCGATCAGCCCGAAGATCGCACCGGAGGCGCCGACCGCCGACCCGGTGGGGTCCAGCTGGTAGAAGAGCACCGAGCCGCCGAGCGCGGAGACCAGGTAGAGGGCGAGGAACCGCAGGCGGCCCAGCTGCTCCTCCACGACCCGGCCGAACATCCACAGCGAGGCCATGTTGAGCAGGATGTGGGTGATGCCGAACGCGCCCCCGGTGGGCAACTGGTGCACGAAGGCCGAGGTGATCAGGCGGTACCACTCGCCGTGCGCGATGCCGACCGCGTGGAAGCCGGGCGGCAGCGAGTCACCGGCGACCACGTAGAAGGCGCCGTCGGGACCCCTCACCCCCTGGCCCAGGTCGGCGAACCGGTCGACGACGTGCCGGTCGGCGAGCTCGGCCAGGTAGACCAGCACGTTGAGCGCGATCAGCAGGTAGGTCAGGACCGGCTTCGTCCCCGCCCGGGCCCCGAAGCGCGAGCGGGGTTGACGCACGCTCCGCTGCCCCGACTTCACGCACTCCGGGCACTGGTGGCCCACCGGCGCGTCGCGCATGCAGTCCGGGCAGATGAAGCGCTCGCACCGGGTGCAGCGGATGTACGACTCCCGCTTCGGGTGCCGGAAACAGGTGGTGAGGGGCAACGCCGCCGGGGGCTGCGGATCCTCGGTGGCGGGAGTGGCGGGCATGAAGGGGCGGGTCTCCGTCCGGTCTCGCGGGGGACGTGCGGGTGCGAGCGAACAAGATAGCGAACCGGAGGGACGGTGGAAGCTCCGACGGTGCGGTCAGCTCTCGAACCAGACGACGAGTCGGACGTTCGCTGCGCCGTGGACGTCGGCCAGGGCGCCCATGACCTGCCACACCGGCGCCCACTCACCGTCCTGCGGCACGGCGTCCCGGCGCGCCAGTCGCACGACGCGCAGCAGCGTCCCGTCCTCGACCCACTCGGCGCCTTCCGACCGGGTGTGGGGAGCACGGAACGACTTGCCCGTCCGGACCCACCCCCCGTCCGGCGCGCGGGTGTACTCGTGCACCCGCTCGTCCACGGCCTCGGCGGGTTCGTCCCAGTCCACCGCGGCCAGCTCCGCCCAGCTGATCCAGGACTGGCTGTGCCCGTCGGGAGCCCACTGCTCGTGCGCCCGCCTGGTCCGGGGCGACACGTCGGCGGGCAGGCCGCGGTCTGCGGCCAGTGGACGGAAGCAGGCGTGGTTGCGGACGCCGAACAGGCAGCCGAAGGCGTCGTAGCTCCGACCGCCGTACAGCAGGTCCAGGTCCATCGCCGCATGCCAGCGCCCGGTGCCGTCGTCGAGCGTTCCGCGCGTGACCCGGCACTCGACGAACCCGTGGATGTCGACTCCCATGCGACCGGATTCTCCGGGCCGGACAGGCGAACTGCCAGGGGTTTTCGGGCTGTCGGAGCAGAGGGACTACCCGGCCCGGTACGCCCGCCCGGACGACCGAACGCCGCTGATCTCGAAGAGTCGCCTCCGCAGGAGTGGTGGTGTACTGCGCTGGTTGCAGGAGGCCCGTGCGTACCGCGCTGGTTGCAGCCTTCGGTCCGGCAGGTGGGGGACGCACCTGGTGGGAATCCGCGATTACTTTGGGCCCCGGGCCGACGGTTCGCAGGCACGCTTGGACGGACCCAATGCGTTCGAAGGCCGAAGCGCGCGCCCCACGGTCGCCGCCGGTCCGTTCGCCGTGCGGCCCCGCGGGCGGCGGTCGGGAGTGGTCCCCGCCGCCGCCCGTTCACCGGTGTGGCGCGGCCCGTTGGTGCGCCGGTCCCCCGGCGGCCGCGCCGAGTTGGGCCGGCTGCCGCGCATTGGTCGATACCATTGCGCCGTGATCTCGAACCAGGACGGGACGCCGGCACCGCCGGGCCGCGGTCTGCTCGGCCCGGTCCTCGGCGCGCTGGTGGCCGCGCTCTGCACGGCGGGCCCGGGGTGGCTCGCCGGCACCGGGTACGCGCGCTCGGCGCCACCGCGCCCTTGCACCGCCGCCGACGTCGCCGAGGGTGTCGAGCAGGGCTGCCACGGCGCCGACGGCTTGGCGATCCTGCTGGGAGCCGGCGGCACGGTGCTGGCCATGGTGGCCGTCGTCCTCGCCACGGTCGCACTGGGCATCGGCTTCGGGATCGACGCGCCGCCCCCCGCGCTGGTCGGCTGCTGGGTCCTCGCCACCACCGCCTGCGCCCTGGCCGGCGCCTCGTTCGGCGCCGGGCGGGCGCACCCGTGGGTGCTGCTGGCCGCGGGCGTGGGCA